>PLTJ01000222.1 GCA_003164455.1 Acetobacteraceae bacterium | reverse complement strand
CTGATCGTCACGCTCGAAGATGCCGATGGCGCTATCGTGGCGACACGGGTGAAAGAATGACACTGCCCGGAATCGCCCTCACCGCGGGCTCCGGTCGGTTCGCAGCCGGGGTGCCTGCGCCTGTCCGGCCGGGTCCGGTTCGCGTGCTGGTGCTGGGGTATGGCAATCCGGGCCGTCAGGATGACGGGCTCGGTGCAGCGGCCGTGGCCGAGATCGAAACGTTGAACTGGCCCAATGTGACCGCCTACGACAACTATCAGCTTTGCATCGAGGATGCGATCGACGTTGCCGAACACGATGTCGTGTGGTTCGTCGATGCCTCGCGGGTTGGTGCCTCACCCTTTGCCTTCACCGCGCTGTCGCGCGCCACGAGTCTGGAATTCACCAGTCATCTGGTCCGCCCGGAAGCGATCCTGGCGATGGCGGAGCAATATTACAGCAGCACGCCCTGCGCGTACCTGCTGGCGATCCGCGGGTACGAGTTCGAATTCGTCGAGGAACTCACCCCGCGCGCGAGCGACAATCTGCGGCTCGCGGTCGATGCCCTCGCCCACCGGATCCACGCCGTCCAGTCAAAGGTTTCACCATGAACATCGGTCTGGGTGCCAGGCGAAAGACCATTTTGCTGATCGACGGAGATCCGCACGCGCGCGCCATTTTGCGGCTGGCGCTCGAGGCAGACGGTTTTTCGGTCGGAGAGGCAGCCAACAACACCGAGGGCGAGCGTACGATCGCGCGGGTCAGACCCGACGCCGTGCTGGCTGACCTGCTGGCCGATCCTTCGGCCCATGCGCCCACGATTTCCGAATGGCTGCGCGCCAGCGGCAACCCGATGCCGTGCTATATCGTCAGTTCTGCCGCCGAGGCACTGGTCGGCGGCACCGGCCTGCATGAGCTGGGTGTCACCGGTGTATTCCTGAAACCGGTCGACAATGCGCTGGTGGTCCAGACTCTGCGCACGCAATTGGGCGTTGGTGTGAAGGAGCCGCACCATGCATGAAGTTTCGCTGATCGAGAGCGTGATCGCGCTGGTCGAACACGAACGGGCAAAGCAGGACTTTGCCCGCGTCTTCATGATCAAGCTCAAACTCGGCGCGTTGGGGCATGCAGAGCCCGATGCCCTGCGTTTCTGCTTTGATGCGGTTACTTCGGGCACCATCGCCGAAGGGTCGGGGCTGGAAATAGAGATCGTCCCCGGCGAAGGCTGGTGCCGGGATTGCCGGAAAACGGTGCCGCTGGCGCAGCGGTTCGACGCCTGCCCGGTGTGCGACGGCAGCCACGTCAAAATGACCGCGGGCGACGATTTGCGCATGGTTGAAATGGAGGTTGCGTGATGTGCACGGTTTGCGGATGCGGCACGGCGAGCCATTCCCATGCCCCGGGTCATGGGCACGCGCATCGCCAAGCGCACGATCACAGCCAAGCGCACGATCACAGCCAAGCGCACGATCACAGCCAAGAGCACGATCACAGCCAAGCGCACGACCACAGCCATGACCATGGCGATCGTATCACGGAGTCCGGCCCGATCGATTTTGGCAGCGGCCTGGCCGGCGTGAGCGTTCCGGGCATGAGCCAGGAACGCACGATCACCATCGAGCGCGACATTCTGGCCAAGAACGCCGAATATGCAGCGGCCAATCGCCACTTGCTGGCCAGGTCGGGTGCTTTCGCGCTCAATCTGCTGTCCAGCCCCGGTTCCGGAAAGACCACGCTGCTGGTGCGCACGATTGCCGCGCTGAAGGAGCACTGGCCGATCACCGTGATCGAAGGCGATCAGCAGACATCGCTCGATGCGGAACGCATCCGCCAGACCGGCGTCCCGGCGCTGCAGATCAACACCGGCAAGGGCTGCCACCTCGATGCCCACATGATCGGCCACGCGCTCGACGAGATTGACCCGGCGCCGGGCAGCCTGCTGTTCATCGAGAACGTCGGCAACTTGGTGTGCCCGGCCGCCTTCGACCTCGGCGAGGCGCNNATGTTCGCCGCCTCCGAGCTGATGCTGCTGAACAAGAGCGACCTGCTGCCGCACGTCGATTTCGACCTTTCGGCCTGCATGGCGAACGCACTCAGGGTCAATCCAGGCCTGCAGATCCTCACCGTGTCGGCGCGCACCGGCGAAGGGCTGCCGGCGTGGCTGGCCTGGATCGAGGCCCGTGCCGCCCGCGTTGCTGCCGCGGCCACTGCGCAGGCGGGCTAGGCCATGTGCCTCGCCATTCCCGCGCTGGTGACGGAACTGCTGCCCGACGACATGGCCCGGGTCAGCCTGGACGGCGTGGAGAAAGTGATTTCCCTCGCCCTGGTGGCGGACGTCGCCCCCGGCGATTACGTCGTTCTGCACGTCGGCTACGCGCTGACACGGCTGGACGCGGCCGAGGCGGAGCGCACGCTGGCGCTGCTCGACGAGGCGGCGGCGGCCCACTTCGCCGCCACCGCTGCATGAAATACGTCGACGAATACCGCGACGCGGCGCGCGCGCGATCGCTCGCCGCCGCCATCCGCGCCGAGGCCGCCCCCGGCACCCCCTACGCCTTCATGGAGTTCTGCGGCGGCCACACCCACGCGATATCGCGCTACGGCATCGAGGACCTGCTGCCGCCCGCCATCCGCATGATCCACGGGCCGGGCTGTCCGGTCTGCGTGCTGCCGGTCGGGCGCATCGACGCCGCCATCGCGCTCGCCCGCGATCCCCGCGTAACGCTGTGCACCTACGCCGACCTGATGCGCGTGCCGGCCTCGCGGGGCAGCAGCCTGCAAAAGGTGAAGGCCGAGGGCGCCGACATCCGCATGGTCTATTCCACCCTGGACGCGCTCAGCATCGCCGCCGCCGAGCCGGGGCGCGAGGTGGTGTTCTTCGCCATCGGCTTCGAGACCACCACGCCGCCGACCGCCGTCGCGGTGCAGCGTGCCGCGCGCGACGGGCTGACCAACTTCTCGGTGTTCTGCAACCACGTGCTGACGCCCGTCGCCATGCGCGCCATCCTGACCACCGGCGGGGATGATGCCGTGCGGCTGGACGGCTTCGTCGGCCCCGCCCATGTCTCCACCGTCATCGGCACCGCGCCCTACGAAGAGATCTCGGCTGAGTTCCATAAGCCGGTGGTGGTGGCCGGGTTCGAGCCGCTCGACGTCATGCAGTCCATTCTGCTGCTCGTGCGCCAGGTCAACGAGGGCCGCGCCGAGGTCGAGAACCAGTACATCCGCGCCGTCACCCCGGCCGGCAACCAACGCGCCCAGGCCGCGATGGCGGAGGTATTCGACATTCGCGACCGCTTCGAGTGGCGCGGGCTGGGCTGGGTGCCGCACAGCGCGCTGTGCCTGCGGCCCGACTATGCCCGCTTCGACGCCGAGGTGCGGTTCGGCATGGAAACGCCGTCGGCCTCCGACAACCCGGCCTGCGAGTGCGGCGCCATCCTGCGCGGGGTGAAACGGCCGGCCGAGTGCCGGCTGTTCGGCACGGCCTGCACGCCGGAAACCCCGATGGGCTCCTGCATGGTTTCCTCCGAGGGCGCCTGCGCGGCGCACTGGACCTACGGGCGGTTCCGCATGCCCGCACGGCGCGCCTCGTGATCGCGCGTCGCCGCCTCGACCTCCGCTCCGGCCGGGTGGACATGTCGCATGGCGCGGGCGGGCGGGCGATGGCCCAGCTCATCGCCGACATTTTCCACCCCG
>PLTJ01000174.1 GCA_003164455.1 Acetobacteraceae bacterium | reverse complement strand
TTCTCCTTGGCGGTGTCGGGGATGATGATGCCGCCGGAAGTCTTCTCTTCCGCGGTGAGGCGGCGAACAACGACACGGTCGTGCAGAGGACGGAACTTCATTCGGATCGCTCCTGAATATCTTCCTGTGAAACTCCCTGGCCGGGCGAGCTGTTAGCACTCCCGGCGAAGGAGTGCCAGCGATCTAGGGTGTGCCGCCGCCGCTGTCAAGCGGCGCCAGCAGCAGTCCGGTAAAATGAGTGCCAATCCGCTGATAACACTCGTTTTTTTCTTGCATGTCTGGACATGCCCAGAGCCATACTGAAGCAACCCGGGCAACCGGCCCGGCGTTCATGCCGCCGGGGAACCGGCGTCCGGGAAAGACCGATACAAGAACGGAGGGGTCAATGGCTGTCGACAGCCGGTTGCAAAAACAGCTGCACGGATACCGCCTGACCACGGCGGAAATCCTCTACCATTTGCCCGACCATCCCGCGGTGCTGCAGTCCTACATCTGGCAGGAACTCGATATCGCCCCGCGCTTCCCCGTGTTGCACAGGTTCCTTGATTTCTGGAGCCGCGAGATCGAGGGCAAGCTGCATTCCGTGCGCATCAGCTCGGTCAGCCTGATCCAACCGGCGCGCTGGGGTCACACCGCCCACTTGATGCAGCTGCACTGAGCGGCATCAGCCACGGCAATTTCACCCGGCGACTTTGTTGCCGGGGCTGTGCGCCTTATATGGTGCCCATGCCCTTCGACGTCCGGGATTTCCAAGCCGCCGGCGATGCAGCGCCCGAATCCGTTCGCCGCCGCCGTTGCGCGGTGGCGCTGTGGCTGTTCATGGTCTGCGGCATGATCCTGGTGATGATCGGCCTGGGCGGCGCCACCAGACTGACCGGATCCGGCCTGTCGATCATGGAGTGGGCGCCGTTCCGCGGCACCCTGCCGCCGCTGTCGGAGGCCGAGTGGCGGCGTCTCTATTCCCTCTACCAGCAGATCCCCCAATACGCGCTGCTGAACCAGGGATTCGGCCTTGACGGCTTCAAGCACATCTTCTGGCTGGAATATTTTCACCGTCTCTGGGGCCGGTTGATCGGGCTCGCCTTCCTGCTGCCGTTGCTGGGGTTGTGGTGGCGCGGCGCCATCGAGCGGCGCCTGCGCGGGCGCCTGCTGCTGCTGTTCGTGCTCGGCGGGCTGCAGGGCGCGGTGGGGTGGTTCATGGTCGCCTCGGGATTCTTCCCCGACAGCATCGCCGTCTCACTCTATCGGTTGGTGATCCACCTCGTCCTGGCGCTTCTTTTGTATGCCGCCGTCCTGTGGACCGGGCTCACGACGGTGCAGCCGTCGCCGGTTGCCGCCGGCCCGCCGGCCCTGCGGCGCGCCACGTTGGCATGCTGCGTGCTGGCGGCGCTGACCATCCTGGCCGGCGGCTTCGTGGCCGGGCTGAAGGCCGGCTTCACCTACAACACGTTTCCACTGATGGACGGACGGCTGGTGCCCGAAAGCTACGCCGCACTGCACCCGTTCCTGCGCAACCTCACCGAGAACATCGCCGCCGTACAGTTCGACCATCGCCTGCTCGCCAGCCTGACCGCGCTGGCCGTGCTCGCCACCGTGACGTGGGGCGTGTCGCACGCCGGGCCGCCGGCCCGCCGCGCCCTGCTGGCGCTCGGCGGCGTGGTGGCGGTGCAGTATGCGCTGGGGGTCGCCACGCTGCTGGCGGTGGTGCCGGTGGGACTCGCCACCGCGCATCAGATGGTGGCCGTGCTGGTGCTGACCGCTGGCCTGGTGGCGCTGCACACGTTGCGGCCGGGCGGGACAACATGGGGGTATATGCCGTGAGCGACGATCCGTTACGGCCGGGCGGCGTGGCCATCGGCGTGTTCGGCGCCGATTTTCGCCTGCGCGCCCATGCCGGCGACCTCGCCCGCCTGCTCGGCCTGCCCGCGGAGTCGGTGGCGACCGGCCAGGACCTTGCCTCTCTGCTCGCCCCTCTGGTCGAAGCAGCTCCTGCGCCACCGTGCTCGTTACAATGCCGCACCGGCGATGGCCGCCTGCTCGACCTGACCGCCGAGGCGCTGTCCGATGGCGGCTGGTCGCTCGCCGTGATCGATGTCACCGCCGCTCACGCCGCCGCCGCGGCGCTGCGCGAGGCGCGCGAGACTGCCGAGGCCGGGGCGCGCGCCAAGTCGCGGTTCCTCGCCACCATGAACCACGAGCTGCGCACGCCGCTGAACGCGGTGATCGGCTTCGCCGAGACGCTGGCGCTGGACGCGGTGCGGCCCGGACCCAGGCCCGACCCCAAGGAAACCGAGGAATTCGCCCTGCACATCCGCGATGCCGGGCGGCATCTGTTGACGCTGATCGACGACATCCTCGACCTGGTGCGCATCGATTCTGGCGCTTACGAGCTGGCCGCCGACACGGTCGATGCCGGCCGCCTCGTGCAGGCGGCAGTGCTGCGGGGCGAGGTGGCGGCGCAAAAAGCGGGGCTGGCGCTCACCGGGCACGACGAAACCGGCGGGGCACGGCTGCGTGTCGACGAACGCCGGCTACGCCGGTTGCTCGGTCATCTGCTCAGCAATGCGTTCAAGTTCACCCGCAGCGGCGGCAGCGTGTCCGTCACCACTCGGCCGGACGCAGCCGGCAACGTGCGCATCGAGGTACGCGACACCGGCGTCGGCATGGCGCCCGAGGATCTGCAGCGTGTCCTGCAACCCTTTCATCAACTCGACGCCCGCCTCGCGCGCCGTGCCGGAGGGGCGGGCATCGGACTGCACCTCAGCCGGGCCATCGCCGAGGCGCACGGTGGCGCGTTGCTGCTGGATAGCGCCCCAGGCCAAGGCACCACCGCCACACTTCTTCTGCCCCGCGCCCGCGTGGTCGAGCTTTCACCGTCCCTCCAGCTTGCGCAGGAATCGCCCTGATGGCCGATGCGACCCCCCTCGACACCCCCCTCGCCGTTACCGATCGGCTGTTCTTTGCGCGGGAAGGCGCCACGCTGGACCAGGACAGCGCCGCCCGCCTTACCCACTCGGCGCTGGCGGCCAGCGACGACGGCGAGCTGTTCCTGGAATACCAGGAGAGCGAGACGATCAGCCTGGACGACGGCCACATCCGCAGCGCCGGGTTCGACACCACGCTGGGCTTTGGCCTGCGGGCCGTGGCCGGCGAGGCGACCGGCTATGCCCATTCCGGCGAGCTGAGCGAGGCGGCGTTGAAGCGTGCCGCCGCCACGGTGGGCGCCGTGGCTGCCGGCCATGCCGGCGCCGAAGCCGAGTCCCCACGATCGACCAACGCGAGGCTGTATTCCGATGCCAACCCGCTGACCGGCATGGCGTTCGGCAAGCGCACGGCGCTGCTGGCCGAGATCGACACCTATGCACGCGGGCGCGACAGCCGGGTGAAGCAGGTGATGGCCTCGGTCGCCGGGGCGTGGCAGGCGGTGCAGATTATCCGCGTCGACGGGCAACGGGTGGCCGATCTGCGGCCCCTCGTGCGCCTGAACGTCTCGATCGTGGTCGAACAGGACGGGCGGCGCGAAACCGGCAGCTTCGGGTGCGGCGGACGGTTCGGCTACGAGCACATTCTCGGGGAAAGCCACTGGCGCGGGGCGGTGGACGAGGCGTTGCGCCAGGCCCTGGTGAACCTGGACAGCCGGCCGGCGCCGGCCGGGGAAATGGAAGTGGTGCTCGGCCCGGGCTGGCCTGGCATCCTGCTGCATGAGGCGATCGGCCACGGGCTGGAGGGCGACTTCAACCGCAAGAAAACGTCCGCATTTTCGGGTCTGCTGGGACAGCGTATCGCCGTTCCCGGGGTGACCGTGGTGGACGACGGCACCATCCCCGACCGGCGGGGCAGCCTGACCGTGGACGACGAGGGCACGCCGACGAGCCGCACGGTGCTGATCGAGGACGGCGTTCTGCGCGAGTTCCTGCAGGATCGGCTGAACGCGCGGCTGATGGGGGTGCGGGCCACCGGCAACGGCCGGCGCCAGTCCTATGCCTATGCGCCGATGCCACGGATGACCAACACCGTCATGCTGGGCGGGCCGCACGACCCCGGGGAGATGATCCGCTCGGTGAAGCAGGGGCTTTACGCGGTCAATTTCGGCGGGGGGCAGGTGGACATCACGTCGGGGAAATTCGTGTTCTCGGCCAGCGAGGCGTACCTGATCGAGGGGGGGCGGGTGACCGCGCCGGTGAAGGGGGCGACGCTGATCGGCAACGGGCCGGACGTGCTGACCCGGGTGGCGATGATCGGCAACGACATGGCGCTGGACCCCGGCATCGGCACCTGCGGCAAGAACGGCCAGGGCGTGCCGGTGGGGGTCGGGCAACCGACGCTCAAGCTGAGCGGCCTGACCATCGGGGGCACCGCGTCCTGACACCCCGGCTGGCCCGCGCGGAGGAGGCGGCGGCGGTAGGCGCGCTGGTTCAGCGTGCTTATGCGCCCTGGGTCGGGGTGGTCGGCGGCCGTCCCGCCCCGATGGATGACGACTATGCGGCCCACATCGCCGACGGGGAGGTTTGGGTGCTGGCGGACGAGGCCGGCATCGCCGCGTTGTGCGTGCTGATCGGGGCGCCGGACCATCTGTTGCTGGATAACGTGGCGGTCGATCCGTCCCGGCAGGGACAGGGGTTGGGCCGGACGATGATCGCCCATGCCGAAGCCTTGGCCGTGGCCCGCGGCTACAGGGAATTGCGGCTGTTCACCAACGTGTTGATGGAAAGCAATATCGACCTGTACCGGCGACTGGGATTCGCCGAGACGCACCGCGCGATGGTNNGATGACCAGCAGCGCCGTGAACGCGGCCCGCACAACGGACAAGGCGGACATCCGAGGATCAGCCGGAGCGAAGGCGGCGCGGCGGGAGCCACCACGGGCGGCCGGAGCGCGTGGGCGGTGGGTCGCGGAGCCACGACGGCGGGGTGGGGCGCGGAGCGGCGGCGGGAGGCGGGGGCGGGTGCGGGCGGGCGCGGACGCGGGGGCGGCGGGGCCGGGGCGGG
>PLTJ01000212.1 GCA_003164455.1 Acetobacteraceae bacterium | reverse complement strand
AGTTCTACCGCCCGCGCGAACGCGGCTTCGAGCGCGAAGTGGCGAAACGCCTGGCCTACTGGGCCAAGCTGCGGCAGGAACGCCAGAAATGACCATCGTCACCCGCGCCGTCACCGAGGACGAAGCCGATATCCGCCTCGACCGTTGGTTCCGCCGCCACTTTTCGGGCGTTCCCCAGGGCGTCATCGAGAAATTGTGCCGCACCGGCCAGTTGCGCGTCGACGGCCACCGCGCCGAGGCGGCGACCCGCCTTGCCCCCGGCCAGATCGTGCGGATTCCACCGCTGCCGGCACCGGCGCCGAAACCCGCCGCCGCGCCCACCGCGCCGCCCGACCCAAGACTGTTGCGCGAGCTCGAGGCGATGGTGCTCTGGCGCGATCCTCAGCTCATCGTCCTGAACAAGCCCTCGGGTCTCGCCACTCAGGGNNCAGCGGCCGCGCCTCGTGCACCGGCTGGACCGCGACACCTCCGGCGTGATCGTGCTCGCCCGCACCCCCGGGGTGGCGGCCAAGCTCGCCGCGTCCTTCCGCGGACGTGACATGGAGAAGATCTACTGGGCGGTGGTTGCCGGGCGCCCGGTGCCGGTCGAGGGCAGAATCGATCTGCCGCTGGCCCGCGCCGAGGATTTCCGCACCGGACGGGTGGAGGTGGCGGGACCCGACGCCGAGGACGCCGCGCGAGCGGTGACGGAATACCGCACGCTCGACCATGCCGCCCGCTTGCTGGCCTGGCTGGAGCTGCGCCCGCTCACTGGGCGCACCCACCAGTTGCGCGTGCACTGCGCCGCGATCGGTACCCCTGTCCTCGGCGACGAAGCCTACGGCACCCGGCGCGGGCCGGCCGACCCCGACCGCGCCGGCGAGAATACCGCTCTGGTGGCGGGGCTCGACCATCGCCTGCACCTGCACGCACGCCGGCTGGTGCTGCCTCACCCGGCTGGCGGCACATTGGCGGTGGAGGCACCATTACCACCACACATGCAGGCCAGTTTCCGTACCCTCGGCTTCACCGCGCCGCCGCCGCGGCCGCCGCAGCGTGGATGACGCGGCGCGGCCGGAGGGATAGATTCGTCCGCGTACGGGACCCGGATTCGCAATGCAGCCGCCGAGACATCGCCGCCGTCGCCACCGGTTCAGGACGCTCCGGCGTTACGCTTTCATCGCCCTGCTGATCCTTGTGCTGCTGCCGGCCTTGCCCTGGCTGGTGGTGGCGTTGTTTGTCGATGTGGATACCGTGCGCGCGCAGGTCGAAGCCGCCGCCCAGCGTGCCACCGCGCGCACACTGACGCTCGGCAAGGTCACCATGTTGCGTTCGCTGCCGCCGACCATTGCCGCCGAGGACGTCACTTTCGCCAATGCACCGGGTAGTTCGCGGCCCGACATGCTGCGCATCCCTTATGCCGAAGCGACACTCGGTATTCTGCCGTTGCTGTTCGGTCGCCTGGAGATCAACTCGCTGGTGTTCAGCCGGCCCGACCTGGTGCTGGAAACCGACCCCACCGGCACAGGCAACTGGCAGTTCGCCCGCCGGTCGGGCGATGTACTGCTCGGGCGCACCCGTCCCAGCCCGCGGCCGCGCTGGGCTCGCCGCCATGTTGCCCAGGAGAGGGCGGTCGTCACGCTTGAGATGCTGCGCATCCGCGAGGGCCGGCTTGCCTGGCGCGATGATACGGGCAACTGGACCACGGTCGAGGTCAAGCGGCTGGATGCCGCCGCGCCCGGCATGAAGGATCGCGGTGGGCTCACCGCGCAAATCACCCATGCGGACCGCACGGTCAACATCACCCTGAACACCGGCCGGCTCGCCCTTCTGCGCGACGTCGCTCCCATCGCCCCCTGGCCCGTTCGCCTCGAACTGGACACCCCGGGCGCGCACGCCAGCATCGTCGGCACGCTGACCCGCCCGCGCGAGCTGCGCGGTTATGCGCTGGCGGTCGAGGGAGCCGCCGAGAACCTCGGCGATCTGCAGGGCCTGCTGCATGTGCGCCTGCCGCCGGTGCGCAAGCTGGTGTTCAAGACCCGTCTGACCGACAGCGGCGGCGCGGTGCCGATCATCTCCGGCATCAGCCTGCGTACTCGCGAATCCGACCTCGATGCATGGGTTCCAGGCCTGAGTATTGCCGCCTTCGACCTTGCGGCGGACAGCTTCGACAGTCCGGTTCATGCCGAGTTCGACGGTACGTTCGATCACCGTCCGCTGCATTTTGCCGCCGAGAGCGGACCGCCGGCGGCGCTGCTCACGCCCGGTCGTCTGCCCGGCCGCTTGCCGATCGACGTGAACGTCGAGGTGGCTGGCGGCTCGCTTACCGTCAAAGGGGCCATCGCCGCGCCCGAGCAGGGTACCGGGCTGGATCTCGACGTCGCGGGGAGAATGCCCAACCTCGGCGCGCTGTCCCCGCTGATCGGCTATCGCCTGCCGGCGTTCCGTAATATCACCCTCGGGCTGCACGCGGGCGATGCCGAGGGCGGGTTCCGGCGGGGCGTGATGCTGCACGACATCGCGCTGCGCTCGTCCGAGGCCGATCTGGCCGGCGAGATGGACGTGCTGTTCGCCGAGCGGCCGGCATTCCGGGCGGTGTTGAACGGACGCAATCTCGATATCGACGCCCTACGCGCCGCCATTGGCGAGACCGAGGCGCCGCCAAGCGTACCGGCCCCGACCGAGACGGCGGCCGGATGGCTCATCCCCTCGGACCGACTGCATCTCGATGGTCTCAGTGCCAACGATCTCGACCTGCGCATCAACGTGGCCGAGTTACGGCTGGGTGGCACGCAATTTCACGACGCCTCGCTGGTGGCGCGGCTCCGTGATGGCCAACTGACGGTCGATCCGTTGAGCGCCACTCTCCCCGGGGGCGGCATCGAACTGAAAGGGGCCTTGAACGCGCATGGGCGGTTCCCCCCGGTGCTGCTGTCGGTGCGGGCCGCCGGCGTGCCGGCCCGCCCGGTATTCGGCGCGCTCGGTCTGCCCGACGACGTGATCGGAACGATGAACCTGATCGCCGATTTTGGCAGTGCCGGGGCGTCCTGGCACGAGTTGGCTGCCGGTCTGACCGGCCAAGTGGGCTTTGCCATGTCTGACGCCGAACTCGACAATCACCTGCTGGAGACCGTGTTTGGACCGGCATTGCGCGCGATCAGGCTGTCGCTGCCTGGTGCCGGCGCGCCTGGGGGCCGTACCCCAGCGCGCTGCCTGGCGCTGCGCCTCGATGTCAAGGACGGGCTCGCCGGGCTGCACGATTTCGTCCTCGATACCCCGTCCCTGCTGCTGCAGGGCGAGGGCGCCTTGCAGCTTCGTGATGAGCGCCTCGCCTTGCGTCTGCTTCCGACCCAGCTTGGTAGCGGCCAGCCCACGCCGGCGGTGCGCATCGGCGGGGTGTTCGCCAGAACGACGATCTATCCCGAGCAAAGCGCGCCCGCGCTGGTGGCGCGTACGGACGTGCCGCCGCCACAGCTGTGCGCCGATGCGCTGGCGATTGCCCGCGCCGCCATGCCCAAGCCTCGCTCGCCCTGATTGCCGTGGCGCCGCCTTCGGCGTCCGCTCGGTGTGACAACCGGCGCCGGCCTGCTTATACCAGAGGGCAGACGCCCGGACCTGTTGCCATCGTCGTGGTCGGGCCTGGAAGGCTATCCATACCCTCGCCCGGGTATTCCGATCGTGGCCGCCGGGGATCAGCCCGGGCATGACGATGAGGATCGGGATCCGGGACGAGTCGCCTGAGCTTGCCTCGGTCCAACTGCCACCCGGTTTTGCATGCCCCGTCGCCGCCGCCGCAGGTCTGCCCCGCGCCTGATCGTCATTCTGCTCGCCGTGGTCGTTCTGATCCCGGTGCTGGTGGTGCTTGGCACGCTGGTATTCGTTCACCCGAATGCCTGGCGCCCGGAGGTCGAGGCGGCGGTGCAGCGGACGACCGGCCGCGCGTTGCGCATCGGGCGGCTGGCCTTCGTGCCCGCGCTCTCGCCGACGCTGGGCGTCACCGGCCTCGCGCTTGCCAATCTCCCCGGCGGTTCCCAGCCGGACATGATCGCGGTCGCCCATGCCGAGGTAAAGCTCGCGCTGCTGCCGCTGCTGGCCGGACGGATAGAGATCGCCCGGCTCCTGCTGATCCGCCCCGATATCGTGCTGGAGCGCGACGCCGCCGGTCATCCGAACTGGCGCTTCGGCGGTCGGCCGCCTGCCGGTGCGCCGGCGCGATCCGCGCCCTCCGCTGCCCCCCCCGGTTCGACGCCGGAGGTGCTGGTGCGCGCCCTGCGCATTGAGGATGCGCGGGTGACCTGGCAGGGCAAGGGTGCGACAGCCCCAATCCGGCTCGACCTGCACGTGCTGGAGGCGGACGCAAGCGGCCTGGAGGCCCCGGTCATGATCACTGGGCGAGGGGCCTATGTGGGGCAGGAGTTCGCGTTGTCGATAGAAGCCGGCCCGCTTTCGCGCCTGCTCGACGCTGCCGCGACGACACCCTGGCCGGTGAAGGGGATGCTGGAGACGCCGGGGGCGCGACTTACCGTTGCCGGCGCCCTGACGCACCCGCTGGACGGCGATGGTTACGCATTTTCGGTGCAAGGGGCAGCAGTCAACCTTTCCGCGCTTGATGGCCTGCTCGCTGCTCGCTTGCCGCCGTTGCGCCAAGTCGCGTTTGCCGTGCGCGTCGTCGATGCCGGGGGGCGTTTGCCTGAGGTTACCGGACTGGCGGTGCGCGCTGGTGCTTCTGATCTCGACACCTTTGTTGCCGGGCTGAAGCTGGCCCATGCCGAACTGTCCGCCGCCGCCCTGGGCGAGCCAGTACGTGCCGAGGCAACCGGCTCGCTGCGCGGCGCACCGCTACGCGTGACAGCGGCGCTCGGCCCGCTCGTCGCCCTGCTGCCCGACCCGCCGCAGCCCGGCCCCTATCCGGTCGAGCTGGCGGTTGAGGCGGCAGGTGCGACCCTTGCGGTGAAAGGCAGCATCGCCACGGCCGCGCCGCTGTCCGGCATCGACCTCGCGGTGACCGGGCGCATCCCCGACCTGTCTGCTCTTGGCCCACTGGTCGGAACCAGCCTGCCGGCGCTGCATCCGGTGACATTGGACGCGCGCGTCGCCGACCACGAGGGTACGCCAGGCTTTGTCATCCGTGGCCTCGCCGTCACCGCGCCCGAGGTGGATATCTCCGGTGAGCTGGTCGTCGGACTGGGTCCACGTCCTGTGCTGCAGGCGAGCCTGTCGTCACGGCGGATCGACCTGGATGCGATGCTGGCGGCACTGCCGCCGCCGGCCGCCACGGGGCCTGCCGGTCCGCCTCCCGCCGCCCTGGCCGCGCCGCCCCGGTCGTTGCCGAAGCACTCGGCTCGGCTCATTCCGGACGACAAGCTGCCGCTCGTTCTGCTCGATGCCGCGGATGCCGACCTGCACCTGGCTGTCGGCGAGCTGCGCAGCGGGGGCACTTCCTATCGTGATTTTACCGGCCGGCTGTTGCTGCAGGACGGCAAATTGACGCTCGACCCGTTCTCCGGAACGCTGCCCGGCGGCCGGATGGATCTGAAGCTCACCGTGGACTCCCGCGCTGTGCCACCGTTGGCGACACTGGTGATGCGTGTGCCGGGTCTGCCGCTGAGGCCGCTGTTGGCGGCACTGCATCTGCCCGACGGCATCACCGGCACGGCCGCGATCGATGCTGACCTGCGCGGCACTGGCGACACGCCACGGGTGCTTGCCGCCGGGCTCGGCGGACGGCTGGGCGTGGCCATGCCCGATGGCGATGTGGACAACCGGCTGCTTGGCAGCATCCTCGATGTGATGCTGAACGGCACCCAGTTGCCGACTCAGTTGCTTGGCCTCGACCGCCCCGGCCGCACCCGCATCCGCTGTTTGGCGCTGCGAGCCGATGCGGATGATGGCATCGTCAATGCCAGCACCGTGCTGATGGACACTGGCCGGGTCCTGGTCCACGGAACAGGTACGCTCAACCTGCGTGATGAAGGCATCGCCATGCGGCTGCGCTCGATGCTGCGGGTCGGTATTCCGGTGGTGGTGCCGGTGCGCGTTGGCGGCACTTTCCTCGATGCCAAGGTCGCCTCCGATGTTACCGGTGCTGCGGGTGCCATCGCCAGCGAGCGCAGCGGCGACACCTGTGCTCCCGCGCTCGCCGCGGCCCGGGGTGGTCCCCGGCAGGTGCTGCTGTCACGATGAAACGGTTCTGGGACACCGCCGCGGTTGCGCCGGACCAGGGTGGGTTCCGGGTGTTGCTGGACGGTCACGTGGTGCGCCTGCCCGGCGGCACGCCATTGTTCCTCCAGCGCCGATCCCTGGCCGAGGCCATCGCGGCGGAATGGGGCGTTGCCGGCGGGGGCAAGGGCGGCGACATGGACTGGACCGACGTACCGCTCACCCGCCTCGCCGGCACGGTGCAGGAACGCATCACCCCGAATCCCGAGCCGGTTGCGCTGGAGATTGCCCGCTACGGCGNNGGAACAATGGCAGCCCTGGTTGGACTGGGCCGAACGTGAGTACGGGGCCAGGCTGCGGGTCACCACCGGGGTGATGCCCGTGGTCCAGGACTCGTCGGCGCTGGCGGCTTTGGTGCAGGTGGTGGTGGCGCAGGCGCCTCCCGTCCTGGCCGCGCTGGGCGTGGCCGTGCCGGCGCTCGGTAGCCTGGTGCTCGGCCTCGCCATGGCGGCGTTCCGTCTGGACGCAGCCTCGGCCTTTGGGCTCGCGGGCCTGGACGAGAGCTTCCAGGCCGAGCTGTGGGGCCGCGATCCTGCGGCCGAGGAACGTCGTCGGCGCGGGGCTGCCGAGGTTACCGTGGCCGCGCAATTCCTGAGGCTGGTACGCTGATGGCGACGAAACGCCTGTTCATAGCGGGCCGGGTGCAGGGCGTGGGCTACCGTGCCTGGATGGTGCACCAGGCCGAGCGCCTCGGCGTATCGGGCTGGGTGCGCAATCGCAGCGACGGCACGCTGGAGGCGCTGGTCGACGGCGACACCGCCAGTGTGGAGGAATTGCTGCGCCTGTGCCGCCGCGGTCCACTTCTGGCCGTGGTGACCGAGATCGTCGAGGAACTCGCGGAACCCTATCCCGAACCCGGCTTCGGCCGCATGCCCTCGGCCTGACACTTGACGTCCTGGATCGAGTATCTGGTCGCGTTCATCCAGGCGCATGCCGCCTGGGCGCCGCCGATCGTCTTCGTCATCGCCTTTCTCAAGGCGCTGGCCTTCGTTTCGCTGGTGGTGCCGGGAATGACCATCCTGCTGGCCATCGGCACGCTGATTGGCGCGGCCCATATCCCGTTCGTGCCGGTGTGGATCGCTGTCAGCCTGGGCGCGGCGTTGGGCGACTGGGTCAGCTATGCCATCGGTTGGCGGCTGAAGGACCGGGCGCGGCATATCGGGCCGCTGGCGCGCCGGCCGGACCTGCTGGCACGGGCCGAGCGCTTTTTCGCCCGATGGGGGACCATGAGCGTGGTGCTGTGCCGCTTTTTCGGTCCCCTGCGGGCGACGATACCGTTGCTCTGCGGCATCTTCGAGATGGCGTTCTGGCCGTTTCAGCTCGCCAACTGGATTTCCGCGTTTCTGTGGGCCGGCCTGCTGCTGGCGCCGGGGACGTTCCTGGGGGGTTGGATCGGTTAGAGCAGGAACGATACTATAGTGGAACAATTAGGGCGTGGCTGGGCGGGTCAGGCCATGCCGGGTTTCAAAGGCGGGGTGGGGACCTCGTAAA
>PLTJ01000121.1 GCA_003164455.1 Acetobacteraceae bacterium | reverse complement strand
CATCGATGACCCCGTCCGGATCTGACGCATCCTCCTGCTACATCCGGAACTGACCAGATGGAAAGCCACGCGGAGCCATGACATCGATCCCCGACCTGGCGCCGCGCGTTGGCACCGGTGACGCGTTCACGGTCAGTTCGGCTTAGCGTGAATCCGGGTCCGTTCTATGGCGTGACCCCTAATCGCGGGTGGCTGTCAAGTCCGGTGTGATGTCCTTGCCGAGGTCAGGGTCCTTTCCGAGGTCTGAGCACGACGCGCACGGCGGCCGCCGACCAGGCGCCGCCCCGGGGTGTGCGGATGCGGCGCGCGGTCAGCTCCGCCGCGACCTGGCGGAGCGATAAACCACCGCTGCGCAGCTCTGCTGCCAGCGGACCGACGCTGGCTGCGAAGGTCGTGGCGCGTGCCTGGCGGGCTTGCAGGCCGGCCATGGGGTCAACCTTTTGGCCGCCGCGCCAGCCTCCTAATCGCCTGCCGCGCGCCTTCGCTGCGGCCAGTGCGGCCTTTGTCCGCTGGCTGATCAGGCCCGCCTCCAGCTCCGCCACGGCCGCCATCTGTGTGACCAGAAATCGTCCAACGGGCCCGGGCGGCACCTGGGGCAGATCGCAGAATATGACGCCACCCTCGCCGCTACCTTCGACCGTCGAGAGAAGGAATCGCGCGTTCCTGGACAACCGGTCCAGCTTCGCCACTACCAGTGTGGCGCCGGTCATGCGGCAGATAGCGAGCGCCTTCGCCAGGGCCGGCCGATCGTTGTTCCTGCCGCTTTCGACTTCGACGTGCTCGCCGAGCAAATGCCAGTCTCCGCCATTCAGAAAGGCTCGTACCGCTTCGTGCTGGGCGTCCAGGCCAAGGCCGCTCCGGCCCTGACGTTCGGTTGACACACGATAGTAGGCGACAAACTTGCCATCCATGGTCGTATGCATTCCGACTACCTTCGTTGTCCGAAAACATACACTACGGTCACGGGGTGTCAAGGCCAGGCTCGACTCGGCGCGCACGGCGACAACTCCCGGCGCATCCGTCGGCGGCCCGTCGGGATAGGCCCGATGGATCGCCTCGGCCGCGCCCTCGCCATCGCGGACGAAGGCCAGCACGAATCCGCCTTGCTTGCCAGCGGCGGCTGGCAGCGCTCGATCGCGAGCAGCCGGCGTCTAAGGCTTCCGAGCCCTCCGGCTTCGGCGAACCGGACAAGGCGGCGGCGCTCAAGGATATCCCGACGCTGGTGGTCTACGGCGACTTCATCGACCAGGACGCACGCTGGCCGACCATCCGTGCCAACGGGCTGAAATGGGTGGAAACCCAGCGCGCCGCCGGCGGGCACGTGGACGTCATCCAGTTGCCCGACATCGGCATCCACGGCAACGGCCACATGATGGTGATGGAGCGCAACAACCTTCAGATCGCCGCGGTCAAGCCCCCGCTCCGTCCAGCACGGTCGCTTCCGGACAAGGCCCGAACAGCTCCGCTGTATCTGTCGCAACTTCCCGCAGGTGCGAGAGCCGCTCCTATTGGCGCTCGACAATCGCCATTACCTCGTTAGAGTCTGTCACGCCCCTTGGATCGTCCGCAGCAGCCATTCATCGCTGAGTTCGTCGTTAAACAGCACCTCGATCAGTCGGACCCCATGCTGGCTGCATAGATCCCGCTTCTTCTGATCGCGAAGCCGGGTGTTCTTGAGCCCTTCGGCCCCCCCGAAAAAGGTCACCTCCCGGAAATGCTGCTCGCCTTGGTACTCGATCGCTACCCCGATATCGGGCATCCAGATGTCAAAGTGCTGCCGTCCGAGCCACTTAGTTTGACCGTGATGAGTGACCGTCATGGTCGGGAAGAGTTGCCGCACCCGGTTGTAGAGATCGGTTTCCGAGAACCAGCCTTCTCCGATCCTTGGTAAGCCAAGCTCCACCCTGGTGTCATTGATCGCGCCACGCACCGTCTCGTAAAGCACATCCGCGAAAAAGGGCAACGAGTGGCTTGCGTTGCGTGCCAGTCCGCGCCTGCCATCAACGGTGTAGTGCTCCAAGAAAACCGAGCTGACGTCGATGCCAGGAATCAGAGCCTTGTCTATGTAGTAGGGTCCGGCCGACCATATTAAACCTGTCGTCAGTTTTCCGTCCGTCCCAACGTTGAACTTGTTCCCTGCCGCTACGAGCTCCGATCCTTTGAGATCTCGAATTTGCTGAATTCTGGGCTCGATGATTTTTGAGAGCCAGTCCTTGGTAAGGCATCTGCCCAAATGCGCCGCAAATTTCTCCCGATGTTTCGCAAAGACGAAGTCGGCCGATGGCCAGACGGATGGTATGAACGGCCAGATCTCATCTATAAGTGGAGTCAGACCCACGTTGTACGCGATGCTGAGGTTTGCGGCTGCCCGGGCGATGCTGAGCCCATGTATAATTCCGCTGTCATCCCTTCTTCCGATGTCGTTCCTGCTTGTGTTTATCGCTTGAAGCATGACCTGGCGCGCGGTTTCCGGAATCCTTTCCCGCCGAAGCGGATCAGACAGCGACGCCATATTGGGGACCTCAAGCCGAGGCCACCACGCAGGAAGAGGACGGAGCGTGCCTTCGGGCGCCAGGGTGATGGAGGCCGAACACTCCTTGCGCTCGGCCTCATCTCTTTCCGGTAAGAACACACAGTTCCCGCCATCGATCACGATCGTGCCGTCGATCCCGGGGACCTTATAGTGGAGCAACCCAATTTTGGGCGGGCATCCGATGGACAAAGGGGCGTACGTTATTTCCGTCGGCCGCGGCAGCGCTTTGGCCCACATGAGCGCCTCCGAGGGCGAGGAGGGTAGCCGCCCCACTCTTTCCAGCCACCAATCACGCCCCTTGGCTCCCACGGCGTCATCTGCCCCAAGGCAGACCCACTCCCTGGCCGCCACCGTGAATCCGATTTGATAGTCCAGGCGGATGCAGATTTGCCGATCGTCCGCAGACACATCCTGGCAGTGCACGCGCATCGTGGGCGGTTCGTAGTTTATGCGGGCGAGCCTGTTGCCAGGCCATACAGTTTGACCCATGCTCTTGGATACTGCGGTGACAAACCCGGAAATTGGCGATCTGATTTCGATTATTCTGTCATCCACCCTTAGGGTGAACAGCCTGTCGCCGAGTCTTACCTGACAGCCGTATTGACAATCAACCGACTTGATGGCGCCAACTGTTCCTTTTGGACCGAATTCGGGGGCTTCAATTATCCCGGTGTTCTTCAGTATATAGTCAATCCGGACTTCCTGGACAATGTCGCCATGTCTGAACTGCACTAGGTCCCCCAACCGCGCGCCACGTAGGGGATAGTCGCACGCCTCGGCTTCACTCACCGCGTACCCGGCGAGCTTATTGCCGTTCGCCAGAATTATACCGATCAGGTCGCCAGGCTCGACAAGTTCATCCCGGCTCTTGGGCCGTCCTAGCAAATATTGGAGATCGAACGCGCTCATTCCACGTTTCCTCAAGCTTCATCGGATCCGGATAACGAAGAGCGTCCTTGGGTTGGCGGCGGAGGATCGCGGCGAAACGCTCCTTGCGCAGGATCAAAGGGCAGCAGGACGCCCATGCCCAGGTCCTGATGGTTTCCATAGTGCAAGCTTCTACACCAAAACCGGCACACTGTCCCCGGCGCCGCCGCCACCAACATTTCGCACGCATCGCCGATCTGTTTCGTCGTTGGCATCGTGCTCCCCCGGTCGTCGCCGCCGGCGACCAGGCGCGCCCTCGCTACGCCTTCTTAGCCGCACTCGGCTACGCCGGGGAGCGCCAAACGAGGCCACAGATCAGCCTCTTGCTATCGGGGGTCCGGTAGCAGCGGAACCGAAAGTTCGATTGAGCGCGGCTGGTGGTGTGATCGCCGCCAATCGGGATAAGGCGGCGATGATCCGGCGCGACAGTGGCGGACACTGGATGTAGAATGCTCGCCTTGGCTTGTAAGGACGCCCCCATGTCATCAGTCACGGGACTACCGACCAAGTGCCTATCCGGCATCGCCGCAGCGATGTTGGCGCTGTTGTGCGGCTCCATGGTCGCCAAAGCACAATACGGAGGATACCTAGATTCAAATGCCGAATTTCTGGCCGCTTGCGAAGGAAGCAGTCAAGAAGGGCAAATATTGTGCCTTCGATATATGCGGCACGCTGTTGATTCGGTTTTCGGCCAGGCGCGGGCGGGCGGGTGGACCGACTTCTGTCCGCCGCGTCCTCTGGATGATGATACGCTGAGGCAGATAATCATCCGGTTCCTTAAGACCGACCCAACCGCGTTTATGTTCAAGCCTATCGACAGTGCAGATATGGCATTGCTGGACGCGTCCAAGTGTAAGTAAAGAAAGGCCCGCCGTGTCGTCACGGCGAGCCCATCACCTTGGACGGTCATCGCCTTCCCAGGCTGCACCGTGAGGTGGATTCTACCCTAACCCCCATCATCTTGGAACAAATATGGCCGGAACTAACGAAACGTACTGGTGGTACGCATAAGCAGACAAACCCGGAACAGGCGGCGCCGGATTTCGAGGTGAGTCGAGCGTTTTCGCCGTTTTGTGGTTGAGACGGGCTGGCCGGGCGATGACGGGAATCACCTGTTTGCCGTCATCGCAGCCCGCGCTGCGGCAGACCGCGGGAGTGGCCCAACGTGCTGTTTTGGTTCGAGAGTTGCCCCGGTATGTTCCCACTTTGTCCGCTTATCTGTAAAATCCGGACATTTCGTTCGTTCTGGCCTTGATGCAGCCGCCGGAGCCGCAGAAACCGCGATGAATCGCCGCCATACGGTAAATTCCGCCATCGGGAATACGGCGATGAACGGGGACAATGACGACGACCGCGCGGCGCGCGCGGTGAAACGTAGTCAACGGAGAACCCCCGATGCACCCCAGTTTGATAGCCGCTCTAGCCGCCCTCATCGCCGCCCGAACCCCGTATGATGGGTTCGTATGCGACCCGTCCCGCACTTGGTGCGCTATACCAACGCACGAGCAGCCCGACGAAACACCGTGGCAAAACCGCGACACCCCACGCATGACCGCCGCACCCGTCTTTGCCAGCGGAGCCGTGGATTTTGGCCAACGCCGAGCAATACCGAGCCGCTAGGAAGGCCACACAGGCGTTTTGCGAAGGGGGGTGAATCCCTACACCCCCCCCTTTTTCCCGCTTCCTGTTTGACCCGCCCGCGCACCGTGGCGGCACGTCCGGCCATTGAAGCCCCACAAACCGTGCCGTTGACCGAGGCTCTACTTGCTCGCAAGACATCCAACGCGATTGAGAGGGCAGCGGTCGTTGTCGCCACTGACGACCAACCGACAACGCCCGCAGTAGACCGCACCGCATGTCTCTACCTCTAGGACGCCAGCGAAAATGCCAGCAGGCTCCGCCACGGGTTCCGTGCAAACAGACAGCGAGCCGCCACAATGCGGACAGACAAGGGGAACGCTACGCATGATACATCCTTCAACACGGTTACACCATCCGAAGATACACCCCTCCGCCCTATGTCCCGATGCCGAAAACGGAAATACGTCCACCCTTTTGACGCTCCGCCCATTCTCGCGATTGACGCCATGTCGAGGGGGAACGCCGGGGGCGTAGCGTATCCCCACATGCAATCTGGCAGCCTGCTAATTATGAGTTGGAGACTCGATCATGCGGAAGGTGCGGCTTGAGCCAACGATAGGGCGGCGTGAACCGCCGAATGACATCGCGCAATCCGGCCACGAAGCTAAGAACCATCTGGAGGAGCCTCCCAAAGGCTCGGCCATGAGCATTTCCAAGATCACCATCGGTGTCTCGATTGGGGTCTTAATCGCGCTGGTGGCAGCATGGGGCGGTAGTGCGCTGCTGAACTTCGCCCAGAAGCAAATTGCTATATATCAGTGTGTTTCTGGGATCGGGCACGACAGCGTTAGGGTCTACGAAATCGAAGCTTGTATGACGCTCCATGGTTGGCATGCAGTGGTGACGAACGACGGCATTGATTGGGTCAAGGGGCGACCTTTGTATTAAACCCACAATCGCCCCTCCCCCTCGTAAGCAGTTCTTGCCTTCGTCCGCCCGCTCAGGCTGGACGAAGCGCGCCGGATCGCGGCGAACATCGCCAAGCTGCCGGACCTATTGGCGAGCCCGACACCCCAAAAGGGCAGCGGAACGGGGTCTAACAGGCTGCCATCGGCTCGAGGGCGGCCCCACTGCGTCCTGTCCTTCGGCAAGGGGGTGGGAGGATATAAGCGCGTTTTCGCACTGGCATGTCACCGCGTTCGCGTGTTAGCATGTTCGCAGACAATCAAGCTGACACGCGAACATGCGCACCGTCGCGATAGTCTCTCAGAAGGGTGGCGCCGGCAAAACGACGCTGGCCATTCACCTGGCCGCCGCGGCGACCGCCGCAGGCTACGTCGGCCTGGTGGTGGATACCGACCCCCAGGCCACCGCCTCAACTTGGAAGACATGGCGGGGCGATGCTGATCCGGATGTCATCGACTGCGCCGCTCACGCACTCCTTGCCCGCAAACTTCAACAGGTGCGCGATCTGGGAGCCGACCTCGCCATCATCGACACCCCACCCCATGCCGATATCATGGCCCGCGAAGCATGCAGACTGGCCGACATCGTGCTCGTACCGTGCCGGCCACGCGCGTTCGACCTGGACGCGGTGAAAGCCACGATCGATTTGGCCAAAGCCAGCGGGAAGCCCGCCTTTGTCATCTTCACGGCAGGGCCGCCCCGCGCGCCGCTGGTGTACGCCGAGGCGGGGCAGATCGTCGCCGACTTCGGACTGCCGGTTGCGTCGGTCATGCTGCCCGAGCGGGCCGCCTTCCATCACAGCGTTGGTGCCGGCCGAGTCGCGCCGGAACTCGAGCCCAGGGGGAGGGCTGCAGAGGACGTGGCGGCCCTATGGGTGTGGGCATGCGAACAAGTTAACCTGCCATCGCGTAAACCTGCTGACACGGTAGTGCCATGACCAGTCGCTTCGCCGGGCTCAAGCAGCCCCCATCCGCTCCGCCGGCCGCTCTGACCGATCCTCCCGTTCCAGTTGCGCCCACCCCGAAGAAGCGCCCGGCCCGGGAGGGTAAGAAGGCCGTTGTCGGGTACTTCACACCCGCCGTCAGCCGCGCCCTTGGTCAGCTCGCGCTCGACAACGACGCCACCATCCAGGCGCTGCTCGGTGAGGCGATCGACGAGTTGATGCGAAAGCACGGTCGTCACCCGTTTGGGGAGCGATGACACGTCACCACGCTGGCGTGTTAACACGTTGCCGGGAAGCGCCGTTTCTATCTACCTGGCCGACCTTGGATAGCCGTGCCGACCGGAAATCCTCTTGCAAAGTGTATAACCAGGTTATATAGATGCCTCTCAGAGTGCTGAAGACCCGCGGCTTCGCGCGTGATGCCCGGAAGGCTGGCTTGACGGACAAGATGTTGTGCAAGGCGGCGGCCGAGATCGAATCAGGACTGGTCGATGCGCGGCTTGGCGGGTTCCTACTGAAGAAGCGCGTGGCGAGGGGCGGCCGGGGAAAGAGCGCTGGGTTCCGGACCATCGTTGCCCACCGTCAAGGCGATCGGCTGGCGTGCCTCTACATGTTCGGGAAGAACCAGCGTGACAACATCACTGAGCAAGAGCGGCTAGCGCTCTCGGAAATCGGCGACGAGTACATGAGCCTAACAGCGGCAAAGCTGGATGACCTGGTTGCCAAAGACGTCCTGATTGAGGTGGTGTGCGATGGCGACGAATAGGAAGAGCAAGATCCTGGCGGCGGTCCATGAAGCCGCGCGGGACCTGCATGAGGCGGGTGCAGTCGACGCGCTGACGATGCGGCGGTTTGACGCCCTCTGCTTGCCGCCCGTGCGACGCTACAAGGCGGCCGACATCCGCGGCATCCGCAAGCAGGCCAATGTCAGCCAGGCGGTGTTCGCGACCGTTCTGAACGTGGGCAAGGCCACTGTAGCTGCATGGGAGCGGGGCAAGGAGAAGGGCGGTAAGGAGCCATCCGGACCAGCGCTTAAGCTGCTCGATTTGGTCGAGCGGAAGGGCCTCGCTGCCCTAACCTGAACGAGCATTCACTGGCACGGGCGCTATGGTCTGCGCCTCGCCACGAAGCCGGGCCATGCGCCCCAGCTTCGACCGTTGCCGCTCGGCGAAAGCTGCGCGGAACTCGTCACCCTCTTTGCGCCACCAGACCAGCACCACCGCCGTGATCGGAGCACGTGCGTGTGCCCGTACCAAATCGATCTTCACGCCCATGTCGGACAATCCGTTAACCTCGAGGAGCGCCGGCTCGATCACCCGTCGCTCGAAATCAGGACCTCGAGTCAGCTTGCCTGGCGGCACGCCCAGAAGGTCGCGGAAGCGGTCAACGGTGAACTTCTCGAGTGAGCGATCTAGCCCAGCCCGGATCTGCACCAGCTCGTAGAGCGCGATCGCGTACTTGCTGGTCATGGCACAGACCACCTCGGCCTTGATCCGACCCCACCGACTCGACCGAGCCAGCACCGGCCGCAGTTTCTTTGGCAGCCCGAATCGCACCGACCCCGCGGGAGCGTCTTCGTCGGCTGACAGATCGAAGAACTCGAAAAGGTGGGTCAGAAGGATGCGCGGCTCGCCTGTCTTGCCATCTGGCAGCGGAACGGAAACGACGACACGCATCAACCGATCAAGGCTATCGCGTATGCGCTCGTTGCCTTTGTGTCGCGAAAACTGGAGAGCGGACACGGGGATTTCCCATTCCGCATCGTCATCCGTCAGACGCCCGCTGTCGTGCGCATGCTGGTACAGCAGATTGACGACGGCACGATCGGACGCCTCGAGTTCGTGAGCGCCGGTGATCTCGATCAGCTCACCCGCTTTTGGAAAGCCGGCGGCGTTCGTTTTCTGCGCGACCGTCTGCGACATGGTCCATGCTTGGTTGGGACGTGCCTTGCTGTCAAGTCGCGTCACATCACGCTCACAAGCGGGGAAGCCCCCGTTTAGTCACAACTGGAGCTTGGACCCACATCCGCTGATGACCTGGGGAAGGCGGTGGCAGCCATTAAAAAGGATCCCGATTCGGTATGGTGCCCTCGATCTGACGGCCGAAGGGAGGCGAGGGGACGCCCCCGTTGAGTCACCACGGCGCCCCCACTTCGTCACAACGCTTCCCCCGTTGAGTCACCACAACGCCCCCGTTTAGTCACAATAAGCGCCATAACCAATTGATCTACCTATAGGATTCGGCACCTGAAATTGAATCTAAGAGAATCTGAACTTTCCGCTGTGGATAACCCAAGCACCTCGGACCAGGCACTTCTCTGGCGCTGGTGTAAGCTCCCTAAGCCGAATCCAGGCGCCAGGACCCGCCGCCTACGGCTGGCCTGCAGACCTGCCCGACGACGAGGTGCTAGCGCGGCTGCTGGCGTTGAACCTGGCGCGGGTAGGATAGACGCGACGAAGAAAACGCCGTGAAAAACGCCATCACCCTCGAGCAGATCGAATTGGCTTGCGGGCTGGGCATGGGCAAGCAAGGCCGGTCGCACGAGGTCAGGGTGGTCCGGCTAAGGCCGCCCGGGGCTGTGGCGCCGGCCAGCTCCAGCCGAGCGGGGTGAGAAGGCCGAGCCGACCCAGCCCGGGCAGCTTTACCGCTGGTCGGCGCAGGTCGAAGCCCACGACGGCACCGAGCAGGTTCACCTCGATGCCTTCGACCCAACCGAGGGTGACGCCGGCATAGCCGCCCAGCGTGAGCGCGACGCCGGTGCCGGAGGGTGTTCGGCGCAACCACCGGCCATCGTAAGGGTAGTCCTTGCCGATCGCCGTCGGCGGCAGCGCGACGTGGACTTCCGGCACGGTGTCCAGCACGGCGACGACGAAAGTATTGGAGTTCGGCCCAGGCCAGGCCCGGTAATCACCCTGGTTGTGCAAGGCATAGCCGGCGATGGCGGCCTGCATCCTCGGGATCAGGGCGGCGGGGCCATCGGCCGCAAAGATTACGTCCGGAACGCGGCCAAACCAGCGCCCGTCCGGCGCAAAGCCGTTGACGCGGACACCCGCTGCTCCCGCGCCGCCGAAGCAGGTGACCCTGCTCTAATTCCCTGAATATCCGCCACCTGGGGCATCAGCGCACCCCTGATCTCGCGTGCTGGAGACCGCGGCTCGCACCCGCCGGACAGTTCGTGACGGCACCCTGCCAGCATGCCGACCGCACAAAACGCACCATGCCGAGTCGCCCTCACCTCTGCCTGCCGCACCCGCCCGACACCGGCCGCGCCTGAGCGGCGACGGCGAACCCTGGGCGGGTGTCGGTGGCGGTGGGAATCCGCGCATAGACGGCGCTG
>PLTJ01000053.1 GCA_003164455.1 Acetobacteraceae bacterium | reverse complement strand
TAGCGCGGCTCGAAGATGTTGAGCGGCAGCCGGCCGCGCGGCAGCAGCAGCGCCCCCGTCAGCGGAAAGACCGGGAACGTCTCGGGCAGATCCTCCGGGCGTGGGTGCCGGTGGCCCATGTCAACTGAACAGGATGGCCGAGAGTTTGCGGCGGGCGCCCATGGTGGCGGGGTCCTCGAAGCCCCAGGCCTCGAAGAACTTCAGCAGTTGCAGCCGCGCCGCCTCGTCGTTCCAGCCGCGGTTGCGGCGGATAATCTCGAGCAGGGCGTCGGCGGCTTCCTCGCGGCGGTCGGTGGCGTTGAGCGCGCTGGCCAGGTCGTAGCGGGCCTGATGGTCGGCGGGGTCGGCGGCCAGGCGCTGCTCGAAGGTGGCGAGTTGGTCGCGGGCCTGGCGGCCCTCGGCGGCCAGGGTGAGCGCGCTGCGGGCACCGGCCACCTCGGCGTGGTCGGCGATCTTGGCCGGCACCTTGGCGAGCGCCTCGCTGGCATTGTCTTCCTGGCCGAGCGCCAGCAGCGCGCGAATCAGGCCGCCCCAGGCCTCGGGGCTCTCCGGCTCGTCGTGCAGCGCGGCGGCGAACAGTTCGGAGGCTTCCTGGGCGTTGCCTTCCTCCAGGGCGGCGCGGGCATCGGCGATCAGGTCGGCGCTGGGCATGGCGCCGCCGGCCGCCTTGAGCAGGTTCTCGACGAAATGCATGATTTCGGATTCCGGCAGCGCGCCCTGGAACAGGTCGGCGATCTGGCCCTGCCAGAAGGCGGCGACGGTGGGAACGGACTGCAAGGGCAGGCCGAGCTGGATGAGCTGCTGGATCAGGGCGCGGTTCTGGTCGATGTCGATGCGGACCAGCTTGACGCGCCCGCCGGCGGCGCGGGTGACTTTTTCCAGCGCCGGCGTGAGCTGCTTGCAGGGGGCGCACCAGGTGGCCCAGAAATCGACCAGGACGGGGATGCTGCGGGAGGCCTCGACGACGTCCTGCATGAAGGTTTTCTGATCGCCGTCGACGATCATGGGTTCGGCGGCAGTGTCGGCAGCCGCGGCGGGGCTGCCGGCCTGCTTCTGCCCGATGATGAGGTCCATGGTGGGGCGTCCTCGCCTTGAATTCGTGTCGTTGGGTATAGATGGCACAACCCGTCCCGGGCACAACCCGGCGGTGGGCCAGCCGTTGCCGAAATCGGCGCCGGGGGCAAGGGGTTGGGTTGGATCGGGAGGGGTGGCCCTCTTGCAATCGCTGCCGAACCCGCCTAGAAGGCGCGCCTCCGCGGAAGCGGGGACGGAGCGCGGGCGTAGCTCAGGGGTAGAGCACAACCTTGCCAAGGTTGGGGTCNNTCCCTTCGCCCGCTCCAAATTTCCTGGCAATTGCAGTTACTTACGAGCCACCATCTCCGGCCACTTCGAACCGGCTGTGGTGGGCATTTTTGGGCACTGTCGTCCGGCCACGCTCGCGCTGACATTCATTCTCAATGCGATACATCACGCCCGGGCGTCGCCATGACCGGCCAACTTTGAGGGGCGCTGCCTTCTAAGCGATTTTGCAACGACGGAACACCGGGACCTTCACCAGCTCCAACAGGACGGTGAACACAATCGCCGTTGCCAGCGTGCCGGCCACCACCGCGACCGGTAAAGGCGCCATGGCGATGCCTGCGATGGCCAGCGTCGAGGCGATCAGGATATCGGCGACGGACGAGCCGATCAGCCAGACACTGGGGCGCGTGGACCACAGGCGCGGACGCCCCCGATTGGTATAGGTCGTCGCCTGGTTGCCGAAGACGATGGCGACGAAGGCCAGCGTCTGCAGAGACTTGATGTCGAAGCCCATCCAGTGGATGCCGAAGACGAGGATCGCGGTACAAAAAACCAGCTCGCCGATGCCCATGGCGACGCCGGCGATCGTCAGATTGCCGATCTGCCAGGCATTCGCCAGCGGCGCCGGGCGGACATTGTCGGTCGTCAACGACATGCCGAGGAAGTCGCCGGTGATCATGATGAGGACCATCAGCAGGGGCGTCAGGATCGCGTGCCCGGTCATTACCAGTCCAATGGCCAGGAAGAGTATCTGCACCGTCTTCTTGGTGATGGAGTTCAGCGTATAGCTCAGGATGCGCTGGAAGGTGACGCGGCCTTCCTTGACCGCGGCCACGATGCCGGCGAGGCCAGGTTCGGTCAGCACCATGCCGGCCGCCGATTTGGCGACGTCGGTTGCCGTCGAGACGGCGATGCCGATCTGCGCCTGGCGCAGTGCCGGGGCATCGTTGGCGCCGTCGCCGCACATGCCGACGGTGTGGCCGCCGTTCTGGAACGCCTTGACCAGCTTGTACTTGTCCTCCGGCAGAACCCCGGCGAAGACGGCGAATTGGCCGGCGTGGACGCGCTCGGGGATCGGCCCGGACGGACAGAGGGCGCCATCGAGCCCCACCGCATGGGCGACGATGGCGGCCGTCGCCGGCGCGTCGCCCGTCACCATCACGGCGCGCACGCCCAATCCGTGCAATTCGGTGACGAGCGCCGCGGAATCCGGCCGCGGCGGATCGCTGAGCGCGATCAGCCCCGCCAACTTCATTGATCCCGGCGGCCCGACCGCGACCGCGAGCACCCTGAAACCCTTTTCCTCCAGTTCTTTCGACGCCGCCGCCGCGGTCGACTCGGGCTGGCTGAGGCCGATGACCACGGCGAAGGCGCCTTTCACGATGCGCACCGCGGCCCCGGCCGCATCGGTGGCGCTCGCCTCGGACATCTTCGTCGCCGGGTCGAACGGCACGAATTTGACCGGCTTGGGGGCATCGGAAACCGGCTTGCCCGCAGCGGCGGCGCGAATCGCGCCATCGACCGGGTCCTGTCCGCCATCGGAACTGGCCAGCGCGGCCAGGGCCAGAACGTGTGCCTCACCGAAGCCGGACAGCGGGTGGACGGTGGTCACGGTCAACGCGTTCTGGGTCAGCGTGCCCGTCTTGTCGGCGCACAGGACGTCCATCG
>PLTJ01000381.1:5293-15409 GCA_003164455.1 Acetobacteraceae bacterium | reverse complement strand
GCGGCGCGGACAAGGGGACGGGTGCGCGGTGGCGGTTGCCGTGACCATCCAGGCCCCGGAATCGGGCTTCCGTTGCGGGCCGGGACTCTGCATGGTGCGCGCCATGCAGGTACATGCCAGTTGCGCGGCGCGGGAAACCGCGGGAGTGCTGCTGACCGGCCCAGCGGGTTCCGGCAAGTCCGACCTGCTGTTGCGTCTGCTTGACCGTGGATTTGTGCTGGTGGCCGACGATCGGGTTGACATCGAGGATGGCATCGCCAGCCCGCCGACAGCGTTGGCGGGGCTGCTGGAGGTGCGCGGGCTCGGCATCATGCGCCTGCCCCACCTGCCGTGCGCCCGGCTGGCGCTGACGGTTGAGCTGGGCGCGGCGGCGGCGCGGCTGCCAGTCCCCGTCCGCCACCCGGTGTTCGGCGTGCCGTCGATCGTGCTCGACCCCTTCGCCGCCAGCGCGGCGCAGCGCGTCGCCCTGGCGCTGGACTGTGCCCAGGGACGGCTGCGCCAGCAGGCCGGCGCCTTCGTGGCGGAGCCCGACGCGCCATGAGCGGCGCCATCCTGCCGGGCCCCGGGCGCCAACCCGTGCTGCTGGTGACCGGCCTGTCCGGCGCCGGCAAGCTGTCGATCCTGCGCGCCCTGGAGGACCTGGGCTACGAGGCCATCGACAACCCGCCGCTCGGCATGATCGAAGACCTGGTGAGCAGCAGCCCGGCCGGCACCGAGCGCCGCATCGCGGTCGGGGTCGATGCCCGCAGCCGGGGCTTCGATGCCGGGGTCGTGCTGAGCACGCTGGCCCGGCTGCGCCAGCACCCGGCGGTTTGGCCGCAATTGATATACGCCTGGGCCGACGAGACGGTGCTGTTGCGCCGCTATACCGAGACCCGCCGGCGCCACCCCCTGTCGCCGCATGGGCGGGTGGCCGACGGTATCGCCGCCGAGCAGGCGCTGACCGCGGGGCTGCGTGAGGCCGCCGACCTCGTCATCGACACCTCCGACCTGCCGACTCCGGCGCTGCGCCAGTTGATCGAGCGGCGCTATGGCCCCGAGGCGCAGTTCGATACCCATTCCGGCCTGGCGGTGGCGCTGGTCTCGTTCGCATTCCCGGCGGGCCTGCCCCGCGAGTCGGACATGGTTTTCGATGCACGGTTTCTGCGCAATCCGCACTATGTAGACGCCCTGCGGCCCCGTACCGGCAAGGACCCGGCGGTAGGCGCCTATGTCGAGGCGGACCCGGACTACCGGGCGTTTTTCGACGGGCTCACCGGCTTGCTGGGGTTGGTCTTGCCGCGTTTCGTGCAAGAGGGCAAAAAGTACGCAACCATCGCGGTGGGATGTACGGGCGGTCGTCACCGCTCGGTCCATATCGTCGAACGGCTGGCATCTCATCTGACTCAGACAGGCTGGCGAGTGACCCCGACACACCGTGAACTGCTCCGCGAGGAGGCTTTGCTCGCGCAACCCCAGGCGCCCGATGGAACCGTGCCGGCGACGACGCCGCGCCCATCCGTCCCGGCACAGGAGGCCTGACATCGTCCCATGATCGGTCTTGTACTGGTCACTCATGGCCGGCTCGCAGAGGAATTGCGGTCGGCCATGGAACACGTGGTGGGCGCCCAGCGCGGCGTGGCAACGGTCTGCATCGGCCCCGATGACGACATCGAGGGCCGGCGGACCGAAATCCGGCGCTGCATCAACACGGTCGACACCGGCGACGGAGTGGTGCTGCTGACCGACATGTTCGGCGGCACGCCCAGCAACCTCGCGATCTCGCAGATGGACCGCGAGGGCGTCGAGGTGATCGCCGGCGTCAACCTGCCGATGTTGGTCAAGCTGGCCAAGGTCCGCTCCAACCAGCCGCTGGCGGACGCCGTGGACTGCGCCCAAACCGCTGGACGCAAGTATATCGCCGCCGCCAGCCATGTCCTGCCCTGCGCGCAGCCGCTCGACGTGTCGGCTTCCCCCGGCAGCTGCCTGAACGGCTGCGACACCCCGGTCGCCGTCTCGGCGGTCGCCACCCGCGTGACCGCCCAGCCGGCATCGTCCGAGGATCCGACCGGATGAGTGGCGACGGGACCAACGCTTCCGGCGCCCCCGTCCTCACCCGCTGCCTTACCATCCGCAACCGCCGTGGCCTGCATGCGCGGGCAGCGGCGAAGTTCGTCTCCCTCGCCGAGCGCTTCGGCGCTGACGTGGAGGTGGTAAAGGACGGCCAATCCGTGCCGGCGCGCTCCATCATGGGCCTGATGATGCTGGGCGCCGGGCTTGGCGCGTCGATCGAGTTGCGTGCCGAGGGCTGGGACGCGAAAGAAGCCCTTGAGGCGCTGACTGACCTCATCGAGTCGGGCTTCAACGAGCAGGACTGACGCAATGGCCCCTTTCGAGGACGACGCGCTGCGCCCGACGCGCCGGTCCCGTAGTACGGTGCTCCTACCGCCGGCCCCGCCCGAGCGCCGGTTGGTCGGCATTGCGGTCTCGGCCGGCATTGCCATCGGCCCGGTGTTCAGCGCTGCCGAGCGGCGGGCCGTGGTGGTGCGCAAGAAGATCGCGGCGACCGACATCGCCTCCCAGACCGCCCGGCTGGATGCCGCCGTGGCGCAGTCGCGCCAGCAACTGCTGAAGCTACGGGCCCGGTTGGGCGTGTTGCCCGAGGACAGCCAGGCCGAAATCGCGCCGCTGCTCGACGCTTACCTGCAGATGGTCGGCCCCTCCCGCCTGCTGCGCGGGATACGTCGGCATATCACTGAAATGCTGGTCAATGCCGAGACCGCGGTGGTGGATGCCAGCGAGGAGATCGCCGCTGCCATCCTCGCCATGGCCGCCGACGACGATGATCCCGCCGGGCGCGAACGTCATGCCGAGGAAGTGCGTGAGATCGCCCGCCGCCTCGTGCGCAACCTCACCCTCACCCCGTTCCGCAGCTTTGCCGGCATCCCGGAAGGAGCGGTGCTGGTCTGCGAGGGGCTGCGCCCGGCCGACGCCGCGCTGCTTGACCCCTCGCGCCTGGCTGGGGTGGCCACCGACGAGGGCGGCGCGGAAGGCCACACCGCCGTCATGCTGCGGGCGCTTGGCATGCCGGCCGTGCTCGGGGTGGCCGGACTCAGCCAGAACGCCCGGCCGGGCGACACGGTGGTGGTGGACGGCGGCGCTGGCGTGGTCACGGTCAATCCCTCGCCGGCCACTCTGACGACCGCGCGCCGCGGCGTCACCGCCTTCGCCCGCGCGCAGCAAAAACTGGCCAGGCTGCGCCGCCTGCCGGCGATCACGCTGGACGGCGAGACCGTCGAGTTGCAGGCCAACATGGAAATCCCGGCCGAACTGCCGCTGATCGCCCAGGCCGGCGCCGCCGGGATCGGCCTGCTGCGCAGCGAGTTCCTGTTCATGAACCGCGAGACCATGCCCAACGAGCAGGCACAGGTCGAGATCTACCGCACCGTCATCGAGGCGATGGGGGGCGACCCGGTGACCATCCGGGTGCTCGACTGGGGCGGCGAGAAGGACATCGACGCCCTGCAAAGCGAGGGCCTGGTGCCCGAGGCCGGCGATCAGAATCCGGCGTTCGGCATGCGCGGCATCCGCCTGCTGCTGCGCCGGCCCGAGATATTCGAAACCCAGCTCGCCGCCATCCTGCGCGCCGCCATGGCCGGCCCCACCCGTGTGCTGCTGCCCTTGGTGACCACGGTGGGCGAGGTGCGCGCCGCGCGCGACGTGTACGACCGCGTGGCCCACCGCCTGCGCCTCCGCGGCGATCGGATACCCGATCCGGTGCCGCCGCTCGGGATCATGATCGAGACGCCGGCGGCCGCGCTGTCGGCCGATGCGCTGGCGCTGGAGGCGGATTTCTTCGCCATCGGCACCAACGATCTGACGATGTACGCGCTGGCGGTGGGCCGTAGCGACAGCGAGGTTTCCGCCCTCTACGACCCGTTGCATCCCGCGGTTCTGCGGCTGGTGCAGTTCGCCGCCCAGGCGGCGCTGCGCGTGCCCATGCCGGTGTCGGTGTGCGGCGAGATCGCGGCCAATCCGCGGTTGGTGCCGCTGCTGCTCGGTCTCGGTCTGCGCAGCTTCAGCATGAACGCCTCCGCCGTGCCGCGGGTGAAGCAGGCCGTGCGCGCCGCCACCATCGAAGGCTGCGTCCGCTTCGCCCGCCGGGTGATGGAGCAGTCCGATCCGGCGCGTATCCAGGCCATGGTGCTGGGCCAGCACCGGGCGGAGTGAACCGGGAAAGGATGCGCCGTCAGGTACGCTCGCCGTGTCCGGTCACGTCATCGGCGGCGTCGCGCGGCATGGTCAGCGACAGCGGCGCGGCACTCAGCGAGATCAGCGCGACCAGCAGGAAACTCAGGGTGAAGTCGATGAGCATCGGCCCGGTGTGGCCGTCCAGCGCCATCGTCAGGGTCAGGGAGGCGGCGGCGATGGTGATGCCGAGCGTCAGGGACACCTGTTGCAGCGTGCTGTAGAGGCTGGTGGCGGCGCTCATGCGGGCACGCGGGATCTCGCCGTAGGCCAGCGCGTTGTAGGCGGTGAACTGCAAGGAGCGGAAGAAGCCGCCGGCGAGCAGCACCAGATAGATCAGGGCCAGCGGCCAGGCCGGCCGGAAGGCGCCGCAAACGGCGAGCAGCACCGCGGCGATGATGCCGTTATACACCAGGGTGTCCCGAAAGCCGAACATCCGCAGCAACTTCACCGACACCGGCTTCATCACCAGCGCGCCGGCGGAACTGGCGAAGGTGATCAGGCCGCTCTGTACCGGACTGCGGTCGAAGGAGAGTTGCAGCATCATCGGCATCAGGAACGGCAGGGCACCGACGCCGACGCGGAACACCGTTCCGGAGGTTACCGAGACCAGGAAGGTGCGGTAGCGCAGCAGGGTGAAGTCGATCAGCGGCGCCGGGTGCGCCCGGGCGTGAACGACATAGCCCAGCGTGGCGGCGAGGCCGACGCCGAGGGCGGCGAGCGAAACCCCGATCGGCAGCACGCCGCGCCCGCTGGTCTCCAAACCGAACATCAGACAGGACATGGCGACGGCGGAAACGACGAAACCGACCCAGTCAAACGGGGTGTTGTTATCCTCGCGCACGTCCTGGATGAAAGCGGTCACCAGGACGATGCCGGCAACGCCGATCGGGATGTTGATGTCGAACACCCAGCGCCAGGAGAAATAGGTGGTGATGAAGCCGCCGAGCGGCGGTCCCACCACCGGGCCGATCAGCGCCGGCGTCGTCAGCCAGGCCATCGCGGCGACGAGTTCCGACTTCGGCACGTTGCGCAGCAGCAGCAGCCGGCCGACCGGCACCATCATCGCCCCGCCCGCGCCTTGCAGCACNNCCGAACCGGTCCGCCATCCAGCCGCTGGCCGGAATGAACACCGCCAGGCTGAGCAGGTAGGAGGTCATCGCCACGTTCATGCGCACCGGCTCGACGCCGAAGGCGTACGCCATGGTCGGCAGCGCGGTGGCGATGACGGTGCTGTCCACGTTCTGCATGAACATCGCACTGGCGACGATCAGCGCGGTGACGCGCATGCGCCGCACCACGGCCGGGTCCAGGGTGGGCCTGACGGTGATCGGCGCCCCTTGCTTTGGGCTGGTGGCGTCGGGGTCGCTCATACGCCCAGCATCGCGCCTTCCGCGCCCGCCGCAAGGACCACGCGCTGCATGGAGGGGCTGCGCGTGGTTCGGCCGGCGGCGCGGTTCAGGGCAGCAGAATGGTGCTGCCGGTGGTGCGTCGCGCCTCCAGGGCCTCTTGCGCCTTGGCGGCGTCCTGAAGCGGAAAAGTCTGGTTCACCCGGATGCTCACCACGCCCTTGCCAACCACGTCGAACAACTCCTGGGCGGCGTGTTGCAGGTCGGCCCGTTTCGCCGTGTAGGTGGCCAGGCCGGGCCGGGTGAGGAACAGGCTCCCCTTCGCCCCGAGCATGCCGACATCCACCGCGCCGACCGGACCCGAGGCGTTGCCGTAGCTCACCATCAGGCCGAGCGGCGCCAGGGAGTCGATGCTGGCCATGAAGGTATCCTTGCCGACGCTGTCGTACACCACCGGGACCATGGCCCCGCCGGTGATGCGCTTGACCTCGGCGACGAGGTCGGTGTGTCCGACCACGACATGGTCCGCGCCGCACGTGCGGGCCATCTCCGCCTTTTCGGGGGTGGAGACCACGCCGATGACGGTGGCGCCCAGGTACTTCGCCCACTGGCACAGGATCAACCCGACGCCGCCGGCGGCAGCATGGACGACGATGGTCTCGCCGGACTGCACCCTGTGGGTGCGGCGGAGCAGGTACTGGGCCGTGATACCTTGCAGCATCATCGCCGCGGCGGTGTTGAAGTTGATGTTGTCCGGCAGTTTCACCAGCCGGTCGGCGGCGATGACGCGCTCGGTGGCGTAGGCGCCGATGGGGGCGGTGGCATAGGCCACCCGATCGCCGACGGCGACCTCGGTCACGCCCTGACCCAACGCGGTGACGGTGCCCGATGCCTCCATGCCGAGGATCGCGGGCAGCGCGGTCTTGTAGAGGCCGGTGCGGAAGTAGACGTCGATGAAGTTCAGGCCCACCGCCGCGTGGCGGACCAGGGCCTCGCCCGGGCCAGGCTCGGGGGTCGGCACGTCCTCCCAGCGCAAGACCTCGGGACCGCCGGGGGTGTGAATTCGGATGGCCTTCGTCATGGGTGTTCCATCATGTCCAGCGGTTGCAGACGGGCGGCATTCATCGGCCGGGCAGCCCGTTCGGGCTGGCCAGCACGCGGCGTTCAAGATCGAGCAGGTAGCGCTTGGTCGGCAATCCGTCGCCCCCCGAATACCCGCCGAGGCCGCCCGTCGCCACCACCCGGTGGCAGGGAATCAGGATCGGGATCGGGTTGGCACCGTTCGCGCCGCCCACCGAGCGGGCACTGCCGCCGGCGACGCGCGCGATATCCTGGTAGGTGCGCGTCTCGCCCGGGGGGATCGCCCGCAGCGCGTCCCAGACGCGACGGCGATATGGCGAGCCTTGGGGGGCGAGCGGCAGGTCGAAGCCAAGGCTCTGACCGTCGAAATAAGCGTTCAGCTGGTCGCTGGCGCGGCGCAGCAACTCGGTTTCCGCCTGATCCCTGCCCCACCCCCAGTCGAGCGCGACGATCCACCCATCCTCCTCGGACAGGGTGATATCGCCGACGGGCGTGTGCAGTGAGAGCTGAGGCAATCCTGGCATCCTGAAGCGGCAGCCGAGCGGAGGCGGATGGCACTGCCGCGCAGGCACGCTGTCAAGCGTCACCTGGGGCAAGGGAGGAAAGCAAAGGGTTTGGCCCCCTGCCCCGGGGGTTACGCGCCGGTCCTGCCGCGCGCGCGCAGCCCAGCGGCGAGCAGGACGGAATCGGAGACTGGCGGCGCGCAGGTCCCTCGGCGGCAGACGAAGGCGGCCGCCCTGCCCGGTGGCGCCGACTTGCCGTGGGCGGGGTGGCTTTCCGCCAGGGTGGCCGGCTCCGCCCGCAGCACGCAGACCGCGGGATCGGGCGCGGCCAGCGCGACTTGCAGCAGGTCGGCCGTGGCGAGCAACGCCGGATCGCCGGCCACCACCACCAGCGCGCCTTCCTCCAGCAGGTCGGCGGCGGCCAGCAGGGTCGGCGCCATCGCCAGCCCGTCGCCGAGGCCGCTGAAGGCGCCGATCAGGCGGCGGGCGCGATCGGCCCACTCCGGCGCGCCGGTCAGGTGGAACAGACGGGCAAACACCTCCGCCATGAGGCCGTTCGCCGCCGGGGTGGCGTTGTCGGCGACGGTGCGCGGCCGCCCCGCCTCGCCGAGCGGCACGTCCACGGCATCGCGCGCGGTGGTGAAGAAGCTGCCGTCCGCATCGGCGAAGAACGTTTCCGCCGCGGCAACCAGGGCAAGCGCCTGGTCGAGCCGGATCGGGTCGCCAGTGGCCTCGAACAGCGCCAGCGCCGCCCGGGCCATGGCGGCCTGGTCGTCGAGCAGACCCACCGCGGTGAGCCGGCCGAGCCGCCAGGCGTGGTGCAGCCGGCCGTCGGGCGAGCGCATGGCCGCATGGATGAAGTCGAACGCCAGGGCCGCGCGGGCCAGCCAATCCGGGCGGCGGAATGCCGCCGCCGCCCGGCAGAGCGCGGCAATGACAAGCCCGTTCCAGTCGGCCAGCACCTTGTCGTCGCGCCCGGGGCGGACGCGCCGCGACCGGGCCGCGAACAGGGCGGCACGGACGCGGGCCAAGACGGCTTCCTGGGCGGGGTCGCCCGGGGGCGCCGTGCGGCGGAGGATCGTATGGCCTTCCCAGTTGCCCGCGGCGGCAACGTCGTAGGCGCGTTTGAATGCCGGGCTGTCGGCCCCGAGCAGGGCGTCGATTTCTGCCTCGGTCCAGACGTAGAATTTTCCTTCCTCGCCGTCGCTGTCGGCGTCCTCGGAAGCAGCGAAAGCGGCGTGTCCGTCGCGCGCCTCCGCGGTCATGTCGCGGACCAGCCAACCGACCGTCTCCCCGGCCCGCGCGGCGTAGAGCGGATCGGCCACGGCGGCGGCGGCCAACGCCAGCAGCTCCAGTACCTGGGCGTTGTCGTAGAGCATTTTCTCGAAATGCGGCACCAGCCACACCGCGTCGGTGGCGTAGCGGGAATAGCCGCCGCCCAGATGATCGTAGATGCCGCCTTGCGACATGCAGCGCAGTACCCGATGGGTCGCCTCGGCGCCCGGCGCCTGGCCGGTGCGGAAATGGTTCTGCCACAGGAAACGATAGATCGGCGCATTGGGAAATTTCGGCGCGCCTTGCAGGCCGCCGTTCACCGGATCGACCGCGCGCAACAGTGCGACGGCAGCGCCGTCCAGCGCCTCCGGCCCGATCATGGCGCCCGGCCGGGCCGCCGATTGGGCCGCGAGTGCCCGCTTGAGGGCGCTGATATTCTGGGCGATCACCGCGCGCTGGCTGCGATAGGCTTCCGCCACGCCCTGCAATACCTGGCGAAAAGACGGCTTGCCCCAACGCGGCGTCGGTGGAAAGTAGGTGCCGCCCCAGAACGGCTCGCCGTCCGGCGTCAGGAACATGGTGAGCGGCCAGCCCCCGTGCTCGCCCAGGGCGTGCAGCGCGTTCATGTAGAGTTGATCGATGTCGGGCCGTTCCTCGCGATCGACCTTCACGTTGACATAGAGCGCGTTCATCATCGCGGCCGTATCCGGGTTCTCGAAGGATTCGTGCGCCATGACGTGGCACCAGTGGCAGGCCGCATAGCCGACGGAGAGCAGGATCGGACGGTCTGACTCAGCCGCCTCGGCGAGCGCTTCGGCCCCCCAGGGGCGCCAGTGCACCGGATTGGCGGCGTGCTGCAACAGATAGGGGGAGGCCTGATGGCGCAGCAGGTTCTCCGGAGCGGCCATTGGCGGGTCCTTGCGTCCGATGTGTCGATTGCAGATAGGGTGCCGAACCCATATCGGGAGGGACGATCCGCCGGCGCAGTGCCGGAAGTGCGTGCGATATAGCAACAATTGGCCGCGGCGGGGCTTCCGTGCGCGGTGAAGTCGAGGGCTCTGATGACCGATCGCCGCCTGCCGGACGATCCGCCGCCATACTACGAGGCCCATGTTTTCGTGTGCTGCAACCGCCGCCCGGAGGGCCATCGGCGCGGATCGTGTGCCGCCAAGGGCTCGGAGGCGTTGCGGGCCTATATGAAAGTGCGCGCCAAGGAGCTTGGCTTGCCGCGCGTGCGCGTGAACCAGGCGGGCTGTCTCGACCGCTGTGAGTTGGGCCCGTGCGTCGTGATTTATCCGGAAGGCGTTTGGTACAGAGTAAAAAACCGCGCGGATGTGGATGCGGTGCTGGAGCGGCACGTACGCGACGGCGGACGGGTGCCCGAGCTTTTTCTTTCGGCCGAATAGTGCATTCCCTGGCCTTGCGATGACCAACGGAACCGGATCGGTCGAGGCTGCGACCATTTTCGCGGTGGCATCCGGCGCCGGCCGGGCCGCCATCACGGTGCTGCGGATCAGCGGGCCGAGGTCGGCTGGCATTCTGGATTGCCTCTGCCGGCGCCGGCTGGCGCCGCGCGTCGCGGCAGTGCGAACCTTGCGCAACCGGGCCGGGGAGGTGCTGGACCGCGCGCTGGTGCTGTGGTTCCCGGCGCCGGGCAGCTACACGGGCGAGGACAGCGCCGA
>PLTJ01000381.1:0-5278 GCA_003164455.1 Acetobacteraceae bacterium | reverse complement strand
GGCAGATGGAAGGGGCGCTTGGCGCGCTCTACCGTGATTGGACAGTACGGCTGACCCGTCTGCTGGCGGCTCAGGAAGCGTTGATCGATTTTCCGGACGAAGCACTTCCGCCTGAGGCAGATAAGGAGATGGTGGTTGGGCTAGTGTCATTGCGAAGAGCGATCGTTACCCATCTCGATGATTGCCGGCGGGGCGAACGTCTGCGGGAAGGTCTGGTGTTTGCCATCACGGGGCCGCCGAACGTGGGCAAATCGACCCTGCTGAATGCCCTGGCCCGGCGGGAGGTCGCCATCGTGGCGCCGAGCCCCGGCACGACGCGGGACGTGCTGGAAGTGCGTCTTGATATCGGCGGGGTGCCGGTCACGTTGCTCGACACCGCCGGGCTGCGGGAAACCAGCGATCCGATCGAGGCCGAGGGGGTGCGCCGCGCCCGGGCCAGGGCCGCTCAGGCGGATTTGGTCATCGAATTGGTGGATGCCACGTCGCCGACGCAAACCCCGGCACTGGGCGTCGGCGTGCTGCGGGTCGCCACCAAGATAGACCTTGCGCCGATGCCATCCGGAATCGAGATCGGCGTGGCCGCGCCCCGTGGCGCGGGTATGAATGAGTTGCGGGATCATCTGGCCAAGGCCGCTCGCGGGCTGACGGATCGTTCGGGGCCGCCGCCCTTGACCCGGGCACGCCATCGGGCGGCCCTTATCGAAGCGGCGGAGCGGTTGGCTACGGCGATCGACGCCCCCTTGCCCGAGCTTCGCGGCGAGGACCTGCGGCTGGCTCTGCGCGCCATCGGCCGCGTCACCGGTCAGGTCGGGGTCGAGGACATTCTTGATTCCGTGTTCCGGCAGTTCTGTATAGGGAAATGAGCGGTATTATGTAGCAAGCGCCACCGAGCGCCCAGCTACAACGGGTAGTGGCTTCGGTGAGTTCTTCCCCTAAATAGCTTGACGGAATCGCTCTGTCTGGGGATTCTGTACCCAATGGGCGACTCGCATCGGTACCCACCGATCCTGGGCTGTGAAGCCTTGACAGGCCCCGAGGCAAGCGGCCTCGGGAAAGGGGGTGAAAGGTGTGATTATCCGTCCAAACGACGGAAGACAGGTATTCGTTCGTGAATACCTGCGCTTCCGGTTTGAGCGGTGGGAGCGCGTCTCAGCGCACTTCCGCAGCTACCCGCGTTAAGCGGGGATTACGACCAAACTTGGCCGCCCTTCGGGGCGGCCTTTTTTCGTTTGGGCACATTGCCCTGCATCGGTGAGGCAGTCAAGAGCGAAATCGCTCCGAAACCGGGTCACTTTCGAGGCGATATTGTACCGCTTTCGCCGCTGTGTGGTTTGCGCTACTGTGGGGCATGTCCATCGATGACAAGCCGGGATCAGACACAGAGCGCAAGCAATGTACCTTGTCACTTGTCACGATTCGCTATCTGGAGGCTTTGTCAAAGAAAGGAACGCATGGGACGAGCGTTCCTAAAGTAATGTCGACCCTTATTGAACAAGGCATACGCAGAGCCATACTCGAAAAATTCATCAAGCAGTTTGAAGACGAATCGTCTACCGACTAAGTGACCACCTTCCGGGGTGCGTTGTTGCGTCGAATCTGACAGCGCCATCCCTTCGCCGCGTGAGGTTTGAATGGATCGTCGCTGCCAGCATGTCGAGCGCTTCGTCAGTAACGGGCTTGCCCAGCTTCGCCATCACCCGACTGGCAATCTCGCGGCCCGTTAGGGGTTCGCCTGCGCTCCGCAGTATCGAGAGGGCATGACGGCTCCCGCTACCCCTAGGGACGCCAGCGGGGTTCTTCTTGAACGTCACCTTGGGCAGAATGGTATCCACGTCATAACCCGGACTGAACATCCGGATCACGGCGTCGATGTGATCCAGTTCGCCCTTGAGCCGCATGATCTGGAAGCGCCGGTTGTTGATCTCCCCCAAGACGCGAGCACGCTTGTCCTTGAGTGCCGTGATAACGTGGGGCTCGGTCATGCCGCCCTCCTACGCTGCCAATAGCCGCACCAATCCACGGATGGCTGGCACGCCATCGCTAGCCCCATAACCCCCTGGACTTGCGCGCCGTTGGCCGTCCGGCGGTGATCCTCGCGCCAAGCCGACTCTTGGGCATATCGGACCAGATAGGCGCCCGCGATGTGGTGGTGGTGGCCAATCTCGGCCCGGCGCATGCGAGAGAAGAACTCCTCGGCGCCGTTCGTGTAGACGCCGGTTCCGGTCGAATACAGCCGGCTATGGTCGATCCGGTCTACGTCATAACGCACATCCAGACCGCTCCAAGAGTTAGCCTCATCGGCCATCAGGCGGGTTTCTGGCGCTACCCGGGAAGCGATCCAGTCCAGCGCCGATCCCTCCGTCTTGAACACGGCCGGCAGGGTGCGCCCGTCACGTTCCCGTACCACGACTACCACCTGGCGCTTACCGTTCTGGTTTTTGGCAAGGCGACGGTCTCGGCGGTTTTCCTTGTGATTGGCTGGCTTCACGTAGCCGCCGAAGTAGCCGCCATCGACTTCGACCGTCTCGCGGTCGCCGCCAAGCCGCATCCCCTTCAACTCGGACGCCATCGCCTCGCGCAGCTTGTGGGCCAGCACGAAGGCGGTCTTGTATTGGCAGTCCAGATCGCGGCTCAGCGCCAGGGCGGACTTGCCCTTAACCTCGTTCACGAAGATAGCGATGGCCGCGAGATAGGAGCGCAGCGGCATCTTATGGAAGGCAAACAGGGTGCCGGATGTGACGCTGAAATCCTGCCGGCACGCCTTGCAGCGCCAGCGCAGGGCACCGGAAGGCCGGCGGCACTCATAGACGGTCGGGCATTCGCAGTGCGGGCAGATCGCCTTGCCGTCAGTCCAGCGCACGCCGATGAAAGCCCGCTCCACTTCCTCGCCAGACATACGCAGGACGGCGCTGAGCGAGAGGCTACGGGCACGGGCGGAAAGGAGGAAGTGCTGGGACATCTGCGGCCTGCGATAGCTTTCTGGCGCATACCGTAGATACCTTCGCTTGTGCTGTCAACAGAAATCTGTCATATTCCGCAGATATCGAATGCGGAGCGTAGATATGGGCCTGACAGATCGGGAGAAGGAATGGGGCATGAAGGCCAGTCGATTCCTTAAGGCGGAACTGAAGCGGGCCGGTATCGGCTACAAGGAGCTAGCCGAGCGGCTGAACAAGCACGGCCTAGAGGAAACCGAGACCTCCATCACAGGTAAGCTGGCGCGAGGGACGTTCGCCGTCAGCTTCTTCCTGGCGTGTCTTGCGGTGCTGGAACTTACGGAGGTTAGTCTAGAGGACCTGTGAGCGAAGATCGCCCATCTCAACAAGACAATCCTGCGTATCTCTCCAGCTAAGGCCAGGCGGCTTTGAACACTTCCGTATTGTCGTCATCTAAAATCCGAATTGTTTGTTTCACCTTTTCATTTGTTACTTCAATATGCAAACTCTCCCTAAATAGGCCGCTATCTGCTCGCATAACAATAAAGTAGTCGCCCGGATCAAACTCCGCATTCATGCTCGCTGAGCCAGGATCGAGCAGAGGAGCAAAAACATTACCAGGAACTTTCATTGGCGTGCCTTTGGTCAAGGCAGTAAATTGAAAGTTGACATTATGTTGCCGCGCTTTACCTCTTGTGCCAATCGCTACATGGATGGCTTGCAGCTTATCGTTATTCATTGTCGGTACAGCATAAACAAACGGAGTATCGTATTCTTTTGTCCCGCTGCCTATTTGGAAGGACCAGCGCGCGCTTCCGACAAGTCCGGATGCGAAGACAACAATAAGCAATCCCGGCACGGTCGCTATTCTGCTATGAAGGGGCGGAATAGCCCATACCATCAGAAGAACACCCGCGACGAGCCCGGCCCATGTCAGCGGAACTGGCATGTCCTTCACCGCATAGCCCATGAGGCCAAATATGATTGCGGCACCGATGCCGACAAGGAACTGCCAATCCATACCCCAGACTCCGCCCACGCTCCCGTGAGCAGGTCAACCCGGAACGTATCGAAACCAACGGATTTCATGGTGCCACGGTCCCGCATGTGGGAACCGGCAGAACGGAAAGAGAACGCCCCGTGGTGGCGCTTGCTACATAATACCGGAAATGAGCGTCAAGGCGGAGCTGAAGCGTGCCTGGCTGACCTATGCCGATCTGGCGGAACGGCTCAAAGAGCACGGATTGCCAACCGAGACTGAGGCTTCCATCAAGGCTAAGCTCAGGCGTGGGACTTTTGCCGCTACTTTCCTGCTGGCGGCGCTGAAGATGGAGGGGATGAGGCTGGAGGACCTTTAGTTTTTGACAGTGGGTAATGACCCCTTAGAAGCGACATAATCTAGGCCGCGTAACCGCAAAAGAACCTTTTGAGCCTCAGCGGATCTATATAGCAACGACACCTGCTGCTCAGTAAGTATCCTTGCGGTATATAGGTATAGAGCGCCTGTAAATGTCATATTGGCGGACGTTTTTGGTCCGTCTCCTGTGGATGTCGGTTGCGCTAATAGATATTTTGAAAATAACCCAGTCGTGTACGACTTGTAGTCACTTAATATCCTAGAACTTAAATCATAAGCTAGAGGGTCATCAGGCACAAACCCGGAAAGGAAATAAGAATTAGAATCAAAGTTCATATATATCCTAAATCCTATTTTTATCTCCCTTCCGTCTGTTGCAGACAGAACTTTAATGGTAGAATATAATATTTCGTTTTTGAAATCGCTCTGGTACAATTCCAAAAGCTTGTTGCTCACTTCTCCGTCTTTTAGCGCATTGTACTCCGCCGTTATCGCGGCCTTAGTCGGGGCAGTGGGGGCGCCTCCAACGCGCTGACTTATTGCTGCCGGCCAGAAATGTGCGCCAGCAAAGCCGAGGAAGGCGACGCCGGAAATAGCCATCCCAACAAGCGAGATCATTCTCTTTCGCTCCAGACGGCGCCCATAACGGATCAAGGTTAGCCCGGCAGGAACGATGAGCATCCCGCAGCCCAGCGCAAAACCGCCGAACCGAACCCAATACGGGATAGCGATCCCGAGCGTGGGGCCAAACACGCTCACGAGCATAAGCCCGGTGCCGCTGGCTTCGAGGCGTCCGGTCCAGCTATTTGCCATGCCACCGACTCCGCGCATGCCCCCGCGAGCGAGTCAATCCGGAACGTATCGAATTTGAGCAGCAGCATCGCGTCACCAGCCCAAAATGTGGCGATTTGGCCGGGTCGCGCTAGGATTGCCGTGGCGGCGGCTGCTACATAATACCGGAAGTGAGGCGACCGCACCTGGCGGG
>PLTJ01000182.1 GCA_003164455.1 Acetobacteraceae bacterium | reverse complement strand
AAGTGAGGCGACCGCACCTGGCGGGTGACCTCGGGAGAGTCTTGCGGTGGATGAGCGGTTTGACGTCGTCGTTATCGGAGGGGGGCATGCGGGCTGCGAGGCCGCGGCGGCGGCGGCCCGCATGGGCGCGCGCACGCTGTTGCTGACCCACCGGCTCGCGACGATCGGCGAGATGTCGTGCAATCCCGCGATCGGCGGCATCGGCAAGGGCCACCTCGTCCGCGAGGTCGATGCCCTGGACGGGCTGATGGGCCGGGCAGCGGATATGGCGGCCATTCATTTCAAGCTGCTCAACCGCAGCAAGGGGCCAGCGGTGCGCGGCCCGCGGGCGCAGGCGGACCGGGCCCTTTACCGCCGGGCGATCCGGACGCTGCTGGACGAACAGCCCGGCCTTTGGCTGCGGGAGTCCTCGGTCGAGGACCTTGCGTTCGACGCGGAGGGGCGCCTGGCGGCGATTCTGTGCGCCGACGGCACGCGGATCGAATGCGGGGCGGCGGTGTTGACGGCCGGCACGTTTCTGCGCGGCGTCATCCATGTGGGACTGAAGACCACGCCCGCGGGACGTGTCGGAGAAGCCCCCTCGGTTGGCTTGGCGGGGGCACTGGCCCGGCTGCGCCTGCCGATCGGCCGCCTGAAGACCGGCACCCCGCCCCGCCTGGATCGCCGGTCGATCGACTGGGAGGGCCTGCCGCCCGACCCCGGCGATGCCGACCCGGAACCCTTCAGCGTGCTCACGGAGCGGATCACCAATCCGCAGATCTGTTGCCGGGTGACGGCGACCACGCCGGCCACCCATGACATCATCCGGGCGAACCTGAGCGCCTCGGCTGTCTATGGCGGCGGGATTTCGGGACGCGGCCCGCGCTACTGCCCCTCCATCGAGGACAAAGTGGTAAAATTCGCCGGCCGCGACAGGCACCAGATTTTCCTGGAGCCGGAGGGGCTGGACGACCCGACGGTCTATCCGAACGGCATCTCCACCAGCCTTTCCGCCGATGTGCAGCAGGCGCTGCTGGCGACCATTCCGGGGCTTGAGCATGCGCGCATGATCCGTCCGGGCTATGCCGTCGAGTACGACTACGTGGATCCACGCGCTCTCACCGCGGCGCTGGAACTCCGGCAGGCCCCGGGCCTGTTTCTGGCGGGCCAGGTGAACGGCACCACCGGGTATGAGGAAGCGGCGGCGCAAGGATTGATGGCCGGCGTCAACGCCGCGCGGCGCGCGTCCGCCGCGCCCCCGGTCGTGCTGGACCGGGCCGATGCTTACATCGGCGTGTTGATCGATGACCTGACGACGCAGGGCGTCACCGAACCGTACCGCATGTTCACCTCGCGCGCGGAGTACCGGCTGTCGCTGCGGGCGGACAACGCCGACCTGCGCCTGACCGCGCTCGGCACGGCATGGGGATGTGTCGGGGCGGCCCGCGGCGGCGCCTTCTCCGCCTATCGGCTTGCCGTCGACACCGCACTGGCCCGTGCGCAGCTGGATACGGTTGGAACCGCGACTTTGCTCCGCCTCGGCACGATGGTTCGCGGCGATGGACTGCCGCGAAGCGCGCTCGATCTGCTGGGCAATCCTCAGGTCGCGCCGCGCATTGTCGAGCAGCTGTTTCCTTGGGTTCGCGACCTCCCGCGGCGGGTGCGGGCCCATCTCGAGGCGGAAGCGCTTTACGCTGGCTACCTGCCGCGCCAGGAGGCGGACATCCGGGCATTCCGGCGCGAAGAAGCCGTCCCGCTCGCCCGTGACGTCGACTACACCCAGATTGGGGGCCTGTCCGCGGAGCTTTGCGAGAAGCTCGAGGCGGCCCGGCCGGCGAGTCTCGGCGCGGCCGCCCGATTGCAGGGCATGACCCCGGCGGCGGTGGCCGCGCTGATGGCGCATCTCCGCCAGACCAGGGATGCCTGTTTCACGTGAAACACCAACCGGCCGGGATCGACGCCGTTTCACGTGAAACGCGGCAGCGACTCGCCGCCTACGTGGACCTGCTGCTCCGATGGCAACGGACGATCCACCTGATCTCCCAGCACGATGTCGAGCAGGTCTGGACCCGCCACATCGCCGACAGCCTGCAACTTGTGCCCCTGATCCCGCCACAGGCGGACCGGGGAATCGATCTCGGTTCCGGCGCCGGCCTACCCGGGCTCGTGCTCGCCATCGCCACCGGCATTCCGTTCGACCTGGTCGAAGCCGACCACCGCAAGGCCGCCTTCCTGCGCGAGGCCGCGCGCCTCACCGCGGCACCGGCGAGCGTCCACGCCAGCCGGATCGAAGCGGCGGCGATTCCCCGCGCACCGCTCATCACCGCCCGCGCGCTCGCCCCCCTCGACACCCTGCTCGGGTGGGCCGCGCCACTTCTCGCCCCAGGCGGCTCCTGCCTGTTTCCCAAGGGGCGCGGAGTCGAAGACGAATTGACCGCGGCGGCGGCACGGTGGCACATGCACATCCTCAGGACGCCCAGCCGCACGGACCCGTCCGCCACCATTCTCCGCATCAGCGAGATCGGCTCTGTCCAATCCAAGCCTTGAGGCACCGTCCGCCGCCACCCCTCCTTCTCCGGCTCACGAGCGACGTATTCTGGCCGTCGCGAACCAGAAAGGCGGCGTCGGCAAGACCACGACCACCATCAACCTCGCCACCGCGTTGGCCGCGGCGGGTCAATCGGTGCTGCTGATCGACCTCGATCCACAGGGCAACGCCTCTACCGGCATGGGCCTCGGCCACACCGATCGGGCGAATGGCACCTACGCCCTCTTGATCGAGGACAGCCCAGCCGCGGACGTGATTCGCCCCACCTATGTCCCTGGTCTTGCGATCCTTCCGGCCGACTCGGATCTCGCCGGCGCCGAGATCGAACTAGTCACCGAAGAGCGGCGCGAGTACCGCCTCCGCGACGCCTTGCGAAACGGCGACGCCACGTCCCAATACGATTACATCCTGATCGACTGCCCGCCCAGCCTCGGCCTGCTCACGCTCAACGGCCTCGTCGCCGCCGACGCCGTCCTCGTGCCGCTGCAGTGCGAGTTCTTCGCCCTCGAAGGCATCACCCAGATCGTGCGCACCATCGACATTGTCCGCCGTGGCTTAAACCCCAGCCTTTACCTGCAAGGAATCGTTCTGACCATGTTCGATCGGAGGAACAACCTGTCGGACCAGGTCGCCGCTGATGCGCGCGGGTTCTTCGGGGACCGGGTCTACGAGACCGTCATTCCGCGCAACGTCCGCGTCTCCGAGGCGCCGAGCCACGGCAAGCCGGTCATCCTCTACGACGTGCGCTCCCCCGGCGCGCAGGCCTACGTGAAACTCGCCGGCGAGTTGCTTCGCCGCGAACGCCGTTCGGGGCACGTCGCATGAGCCGCAAGGATGCCGGCCCCCGCCTCGGCCGCGGACTCGCCGCCCTGCTCGGCGAGCCATCGTCTTTGACGCCCGGAGAGCCGGTCGGCCCGCGACCGATTCCGGTGGAATTCCTCTCTCCCGGCCCCTTCCAGCCTCGCGGACCGATCGAGCCCATCGCGCTGGCCGAACTCACCGAGTCGGTGCGCATCCACGGCATTCTCCAGCCCCTTCTCGCCCGTCCCGATCCGCACGCGCCAGGCCGTTTTGAGATCATCGCCGGCGAACGCCGCTGGCGCGCCGCCCAGGCCGCCGGGCTGCATGAAGTTCCAACCCTGCTGCGCGACCTTACCGACGCCGACGCCATGGCCGCCGCCCTGGTCGAGAACCTCCAGCGCCAGGACCTCAACGCCATCGAGGAAGCCGAGGGCTACCGACGGCTGCTCCAGGAATTCGGCATGACCCAGGAGCATCTGGGCGAGGCCGTGGGGAAATCCCGCAGCCACGTCGCCAATACCCTGCGGCTGCTGAACCTTCCTCTCCCTGTCCAGGGCGAAGTCCGCAAAGGCGCCCTCACCGCCGGCCACGCGCGCGCCCTGCTCGCCCATCCCGACCCGATGGCGGCTGCTCTGTCCGTCATTGCGCGCGGTCTGAACGTGCGCCAGACCGAAGCCCTGGCCGCCCGGCGAACCGGTGGACCCGATGCCACCCAGCCCGGCTCACGAACCCGCAACAAAGACCCAGAGACCGTGGCATTGGAGGCCGACCTGTCCGGACGGCTCGGCCTGAAAGTCGAGATCGCGTTCGATGGCAAGGGCGGCACCGTGCACATCCACTACCGCTCCCTCGACCAACTCGACGGTATCGTGGCCCTGCTCAACCAGGCCTGAAATACGGGTCGCCGACCGCGGAAGAGTCGCGGTCAGTCCCCGGGTACAGGGCAATTGGGTGAAGAAAGACGAGGGCTCCGCCCCTCGNNAGCCAAGAAAGTAGTGGGTTCCAAGGGCCTCTCGGCCCTTGGCAGGTCCAGGGCAGCGCCCTGGCCTTGCTTCACCCGACTGTCCTGCCCCTGATATTACCGCCGCCGGGCCGCCGCCGCGCGCTGACCCACGCCCGCCACGGCATTGCGTGCGATCGTCTCGGCGGGGGATCCGGTCTGCTTGCACGCCCGCTCCGCGTCCCAGAACCGCAGCGCCGCCCACTCCAGCGCCGCCAGCGGCCACAGGCTCAGCGCCTGGCTGAACGCCGGCTGGCGGCGGAAGAACAGCGGCGGACGCACCGCCCGGGTCGCATCGCCCACCGAAACGCCGTCCGCCATCGTCGCCCGCGCCCGTTGCAGACGCTGCACATGCCCCAGCCCCGCCCGTACCACCTGCACCGGCGCCGCCCCCTCGGCCAGCGCCAGTTCCAAGGCCCGGTCGGC
>PLTJ01000202.1 GCA_003164455.1 Acetobacteraceae bacterium | reverse complement strand
GCCTATGGGGCTCTGCCCTGGCCTTGCTTCCTTCTTCAGGGCCGCGACCTACTCCTCGTCCGGCCGTCCCCGCAGGCGCTTGATCCCGCCGCGCAGCGACTTGCCCTCCAGCCGCCGCTCCTTCGAGCCGCGTGTCGGCCTGGTCGGCCGGCGCTTCGGCGGCGGCGGCTCGGCGGCTGCGCGGATCAGCACCAGCAGCCGCTCCAGGGCGTCGTCGCGGTTGCGCTCGCGCATGCGGTGGCGCTGCGCGGTGATCACCAGCACCCCGTCCTGCGTCAGCCGCCGCCCGGCCAGCCGTTCCAGCCGCGCGCGCACCGGCTCGGGCAGCGAGGGCGAGTGCCGCACGTCGAAACGCAACTGCACCGCCGTTTCCACCTTGTTGACGTTCTGACCGCCGGCGCCGGAGGCGCGCAGGAAGGTCTCGGACAGTTCGTCCTCGTTCAGTTCGATGCCGCGGCCAACCGCGATCATGCCCGGCCGCGCCGGTCCAGGCTCCACGGCCCCGGGCCGGCAACGGCGATGTAGAGGAACACGAAACAGAACAGGATCGCGGCATCGCCGCCGTTGATCGCCGGGAATGGACTGTGCGGGAAATGCGCGACGAAGTACGCCACCGCCATCTCGCCGGACAGCAGCAAGGCGACCGGGCGCGAAAACAGCCCCAGCAGCAGCAGCACGCCGCCGACCAGTTCGATGATGCCGCCGTACCACGGCAGCGACCCGGCCGACGGCAAGTGCGGCAGAACAGGAAAACCGAGGAATTTCCCGGTGCCGTGCTCGAGAAACGTCAGCGCCGAGACGACGCGCAGCACGCTCAGCATGGGCGCCGACCAGGCGGTGAGGTTCATCGGGGCAAACTCCGGCGAAGGGAAAGAGGTGCATTGTCCCTGACCTATGCATTGTCCCTGGTCCATTCCACCCCGCCCGCTGGAAAACTGTCTGGTTTGCGCCTGGGCGGAGGGTGCGCTAGCGCTCGTGGGGCGCGGGAGATCAGCGTGGTCTGAAAGAGGGCGTCCGTTCATGAACGGACCGGTAATAGACCCGGGCGATACTGGCTCGCCGTCCGATCGGCCGGCGCCACGCGAGGAGCACGTCGTGCCGGCCAGCAGCGGGTCCGCGCCCAACGGTCACAAGGGAGTCATCGCCAGCCCGGCCAGCATGTCCGGGCTGAACTGGCTGAACTTCCTGTCCGCCCTGATGCAGACCGGCTTCGGCGCCTTCCTGGCCGTCTACCTCACCAACCAACACTGGAGCCGCACCAGTATCGGCTTCGTCCTCAGCGTCGGCACGGCGGCGGCCATGGCCAGCCAGGTGCCCGCCGGCATGCTGGTGGACTGGGCCCGCAGCAAGCGCCACATGGCCGCCGCTGCGGTGCTGGCGATCATGGCCGCCTCGGTGCTGATCGCGGTAGTGCCGCGATCCGGCCCGGTCTATCTGGCGCAAATCCTGCAGGGCGTCGCCGCCGCGGTGCTCACCCCCACCATCGCCGCGCTGACGCTGGCGTTGTCGCGCCAGGAGAAGCTGGGCGAACGACTCGGCCGCAACGTGCGCTACGCCGCCGTCGGCTCGGCGGTGGCCGCGGCCATCATGGGGCTGGTCGGCGCCTGGTTGTCGTACCGGGCGATCTACTGGCTGGCCGCGCTGTGCGCCCTGCCCTGCCTGGTGGCGATCTTCCGCATCCGCATCGTCGACCTGGCCGGCGCGCACCGGCGCGCCAGCCATGCCGCCGTCCTTCACCCGCGCCACCACACCGCGCCGACGCAGCGGATGCTGGAGGTCGTCCGCGACCCCGCGCTGCTGATTTTCGCCGTCAGCACGGCGCTGTTCCAGCTCGGCAATGCCTCCCTGCTGCCGACCGCCGCCGGCGCGCTCACCCGCGCCTACGGCGGGCTGCCCGACCTGGTGGCGTCCGAGTTCTGGTGGATCCTGCCGCATATGCTGCGCCCTTCCGACCTGCTGGTGGCCGCCTGGGTCGTGGTGCCGCAATTGCTCGCCGCCGGGCTGTCGCCCTGGCTGGGGCGCCATGCCCAGATGTACGGCCGCCGGCGGGTACTGCTGATCGGCTTCGCGGTGCCACCGCTGCGCGCCCTGCTGTTCGCCTTCGACGGCAACCCGGTGATGATGGTGGCCTATCAGGCGCTGGATAGCATCAGCGCCGCGGTGCTTGGGGTCATGATACCGCTGGTGGTGGCCGACATCACGCACCGTGGCGGGCGGTTCAATCTGGCGATCGGCATCGTCGGCCTGGCCTCAGGCGTCGGTGGCGCGCTGAGCACCGCGGTCGGCGGCGCGCTGGCCGACCGGATCGGCGATTTCGGCACTTTCCTCGCCCTCGGCGGCGCCGGGCTGTGCGCCTGCGCCTTGCTCGCCTTCGCCATGCCGGAGACGCACGCCGCGACGCAGACCCCGTCCGCTCCGGCGCGGCCCGCAGCGGCCGACAGCCGTAATGGCCGTGCCAGCGTTCCGTGTGCTCGCCGAGAGCGTCATCACTTCAGGCGGGATCGTCGGCAAGCGTGAATCACGCTCACATGCCGATCGCTGGGCCTGCTGGCAGCGATCATGGTCCGATGCGTGCGCCCATTTCGGCGGAGATGTCGCGTGCGGCCTGCAGAACCAGAGCACTGAGCGGCCCAACCCGCGCATCGACGATGCGCGCCATCGGACCCGACACCGAGACCGCGGCGACGGCGTCGCCGGTCTCGTCGAAAATGGGTGAGGCGATGCAACGCAACCCGACGGCGTGCTCCTCGTCGTCAATGGCATAGCCGACGGCCCGCGCACGCTCCAGGTCGGCGCGCAGCAGCGCTGGCGTGATGATCGTCTTCACGGTCAGGCGCGGCATGCCGTGCTGCTGCAGGATTTTCGCCAGGGTCTTGTCGGAACCCGCCGACAGAATGGCCTTGCCAACGCCGGAGCAATGCAGCGGCACGCGCGAGCCGGGCCTGGCGAAGGCCCGCATCATCTGCCGGCATTCCACCTGGGCGAGATAGACCATCTGGCCTTGATCCTCGATCGCCAGGTTGACGGTCTCGCCGCTCTCTTCCATCAGCCGCCGCATATACGCCCGGGAGAGGCCGACAAGGCTGCGTGTCTTGGTGAACGTGCAACCGATGACGAAGGCCTGCACTCCGATCGACCACAGCCTTCCATCCTGGTCGAACCTGACATAGCGCTCCTGCTCGAGCGTGGTCAGCAAGCGGTGCGCCGTCGAGGGCGGCAAGCCCACCTGCTGCGCCAGTTCGGTCAAGGTGGCACCGCCATCCGCTGCCTCCGATATCCGGTTGAGCAGGGCCAGCGCCCGCGCCAGCGACTGCACATGGTCGCTTCCCGATCGTGCCGGTTGGGCGGCAGGCAGCGCACGCTTGCCGCTCCTGGATTTTGCCGCCGTCGCTTGCCGTGCCATGCGAACCCCTCGTGCCGGGGCTGCCGATTGTCCCCGCCGGAATACTGCAACTCGTTGTGCAAGAATAGAAAAGTCGCAAGAATTCCGCAATACGGGAATGCTCCCACGAGCCCGCACGGAGCCGCTATGATAGCGACCACGACGAATAGCGGAGACAGGTTCGATGGCGAAGATGAGAGCGGTTGACGCCGCTGTGCTGGTGCTGGCGCGCGAGGGAATTACGGACGCCTTCGGCGTACCGGGCGCGGCCATCAATCCATTCTATTCGGCGTTGCGCAAGAACGGCACGATCCGTCATATCCTGGCACGCCATGTCGAGGGCGCCTCCCACATGGCCGACGGCTACACCCGCGCCAAGCCGGGCAACATCGGCGTTTGCATCGGCACCTCGGGGCCGGGCGGCACCGACATGATCACCGGCATCTACGCTTCGGCGGCGGACTCGGTCCCCATCCTCTGCATCACCGGCCAGGCGCCGCGGGCAAAGCTCTACAAGGAGGATTTCCAGGGGATCGATATCGAGAAGGTCGCCGGGACGGTGGCCAAATGGGCGGTCACCGTGCGCGAACCGGCGCTGGTGCCGATGGTGTTCCAGCAGGCCTTCCACGTCATGCGCTCCGGCCGGCCCGGCCCGGTGCTGATCGACCTGCCGTTCGACGTGCAGATGGGCGAGATCGAATTCGACATCGACACCTACGAACCGCTGCCGGTCTACAAGCCCACCATTTCGCGCCGGCAGGCGGAACGCGCGCTGGAGATGCTGAATGCCTCCGAGCACCCGCTGATTGTCGCCGGCGGCGGCGTCCTCATTGCCGATGCGAGCGACCTGCTGGTGGAATTCGCCGAACTCACCGGCGTGCCGGTGATCCCGACGCTGATGGGCTGGGGTGCCATCTCCGACGACCACCCGCTGATGGCCGGCATGGTCGGCATCCAGACCAGCCACCGCTATGGCAACGCCACCTTCATGGAATCCGACTTCGTGCTCGGCATCGGCAATCGCTGGGCCAACCGCCATACCGGCTCGCTCGAGGTGTACACCAAGGGCCGCAAATTCGTGCATGTCGACATCGAACCGACGCAGATCGGCCGCGTGTTCGGTCCCGATCTGGGCATCGTCTCGGACGCGCGCGCGGCGCTGGCGATGTTCATCGCGGTGGCGCGCGGCATGAAGGACCTCGGCACGCTGCGNNTGTTGCGGCCAGGATACCTGCTACGTCACCACGATCGGCCTGTCGCAGATCGGTGCCGCGCAGTTCCTGCACGTCTACCAGCCGCGCCACTGGATCAATGCCGCCCAGGCCGGCCCGTTGGGCTGGACGATACCGGCCGCGCTCGGCGTGCGGGCCGCCGATCCTGACAAGAAGATCGTGGCGTTTTCTGGCGACTACGACTTCCAGTTCATGATCGAGGAACTCGCGGTCGGCGCCCAGCACAAGTTGCCGTACCTGCATATCGTCGTGAACAACGCCTATCTCGGCCTCATTCGCCAGTCGCAGCGCGGCTTCCAGATGGATTACCAGGTCAGCCTGGCGTTTGAGAACATCAACACCGTGGGCGACAACGATGCGGAAGCGGGCTATGGCGTGGACCACGTGACCGTCGTCGAGGGCCTGGGCTGCAAGGCCATCCGGGTGCGCCACCCCAGCGAGTTCAAGGCGGCCTTCGCGCGCGCCCAGGCCCTGATGGCCGAGCACCAGGTGCCGGTCGTGCTGGAGTGCATCACCGAACGTGTCACCAACATCTCGATGGGCGCCGACATCAACAGCGTGCAGGAGTTCGAGGAGCTTCCCTGAGCCGTCGCTGTCCGATCCCGGTCGGCAGGCGATATCAAACGCCCACAGCGGTTCCAGGCAAGGAGAGTGATTCGATGGACCAAAACGATCGTGCGCCCGGCCAGAGAGACAAGGTCGCGTTGATTACCGGCGCGGGCGGAATGAAAGGCGTGGGGCGGGCGATCGCGCTGAAATTCGCCCGGCTCGGAGTGGACTTGGCGTTGAGCGACGTGCAGCTGAACGCGGAAGACAAGCACCCCAATCAGGTGCGCACCGGATGGCGCGGCATCGAGAGCGTTGCCGAAGAGGTGCGCGCTCTCGGGGTGCGGTGCCTGACTGTCACCTGCGATCTCGGAGACAGCCAGCAGATCCATGCCCTGGTGAAGCAGACAGTCGCACACTTCGGCCACATCGATATCCTGGTCAACAATGCCCGCGCCATCATGGGCGCGGACAAAGTGCCGATCACGGAACTTCCCGAAGAGGTCTGGCAGCACTTCCTGACGATCAATCTCACGGCACCGTTCATCTTGACCAAGCTGGTGGCCCAGGAAATGATCCGTCAGGGCAACGGCGGGCGCATCATCAACATCGGTTCGGATACCTCCAAACGCGCCACGCGCATGGGCGCCGCCTACGGCTCGACCAAACAGGGACTGGTGGCGCTGACGCAGGCGGCAGCGCAGGATCTGGCGCCCTTTGGCATCACCGTGAACTGCCCATGCCCAGGGAGCATCAATACCGACCGCCTCAGTTACTGGGAACGCGCCCAGGCCGAGGCCAAAGACATGTCGTATGAGGAATTCCGGGCCACCATCGTCAAGGAAGGGGTGGACGCGACACCTCTGGGAAGAATCGCGGAACCCGAGGATGTCGCCAACCTCGTCGCCTTCCTGGTATCCGACGACGCCAGCTTCATCACCGGCCAGGCCTACAACGTCAACGGCGGTCTGCTGTTCCATTAAAGCGACGAGAAATCCGACACGACAAGGGAATGCCGGGGTTCGTTGAAGACCCCATCTGTCAAGGATAGCCTCCATGAATACGGAAAACCGGCCATGTGGCGTGTACTCGCCCGTGGTGACGCCGTTCAAGAAGAACCTGCAACCCGATCATGAGCGCTATGTGCGCCACTGCCGCTGGCTGATCGGGCAGGATGTCGGGTTGGCCGTGTTCGGCACCAACTCCGAAGCCAATTCGATGAGCGTCGACGAGAAGAAGGTGTTGCTCGACACCCTGCTGGAAGCGGGCATCCCGACGACACGGTTGATGCCGGGTACCGGTTGCGCGGCATTGACGGACTCGGTCGAACTGACCCGCCACGCCGTGGCGCGCGGCTGCCACAACGTACTGATGCTGCCGCCGTTCTACTATAAGGGCGTCAGCGACGAAGGCCTGTTCCGCAGCTTTTCCGAAATCATCCAACGGGTGGGCGCCGCCGAACTGCGTGTCTACGTCTATCACATCCCGCCGGTGTCGCAGGTGCCGATCAGCCTCGCCCTGATCGAACGCCTGCTGAAGGCCTATCCGGACGTCATCGCGGGCGTGAAGGACAGCTCGGGAAACTGGAGCAATACCCAGGCGATGCTGGAACGCTTTCAGCCGCAAGGCTTCGACGTGTTCGCCGGCAGCGAGACTTTCCTCCTCGCCACCCTGCGCGGGGGCGGCGTCGGCTGCATCACGGCGACCGGCAACGTCAACCCGGGGCCCATCGTCCAACTCTATCGCAACTGGCGGGCGGCCGACGCCGATGAACGCCAGCGCGCGCTCGATGCGACCCGCGCGGTGTTTGCGAAGTTTTCGATGATTCCCGCGCTCAAGGCGGCAATCGGCATCTACGCGAAAGACCCGGAGTGGGGCACGGTCCGCCCACCACTGGTCGATTTGACGCCGGCCGAGTGCGCCGCGCTCGCGGCGTCGTTGCATGACGTGGGCTTCACCATGCCCGGGATCGAACGCTAGAGCGGGATAACTTCTGGTAGNNCCGATTCGGGCGATCACGCTCTAAGAAAGGCGCCAGGGGCAGTGATGCCCCTGGATCCCGCTATCGCTTCGCGCGCGTCACGATCTGCGTCGGGTTGACGAAGCGCAGTGCGATCAACAGCCACACCAGCGTGGTGATCATGTACACCACCGCCATCGCATCGACCGACTGACCGGGCCGCACGCCGGCGGCGAACACCGCGTAATACAACGCGACCACCAGGGTCTGGCTGGTCGAGCCCGCCGTCAGGAAGGTCAACTCGAACATCCCGATGGTGCGCACCAGCACCAGCAGCAGCGCCGCCAGAATGCCAGGCGTCAGCAGCGGTACCAGGACCTGCATGAACAGCCGGCTCGTGCCGGCGCCGAACACGCGCGCCGCCGCCTCCACCCGCGGGTCGATCTGCTCGACGAACGGGATCATGATCAGGATGACGAACGGCACCGACGGCACCAGGTTCGCCAGGATCACGCCCCANNGGCACCAGCAGCGGCAGCAGGAACAGCAGCATCGTCATCCGCTTGCCCGGGAAATTCCGCCGCGCCATCGCATAGGCCGTTGGCACGCCGATCAGCCCCGAGATCAACACCACCGCGCCCACCACCTCAATGGTGACGAGCAGGATGGAGGGCAGGCCGAACTCGTTCCACGCCAGCGCATACCACTGCGGCGTGTAGCCCGCGGGCAACCAGGTGTTGAACCAGCGCGTGCCGAACGAATTCACCACCACGCTGCCGATCATCGCCAGCAGATTGATGATGAAGAAGGCTACGAGCGCCCAGACGGCGGTCGCCCACAGCCGTTCACCGATGTTGCGGTGCATGCGCGTCAACCCTTGCCGCTGCTGGCGGGACCGCGGAACAGCAGACTCCGCGCCCCCAGCAGGGCCACGATAATCACCACCTGCACCCCCGCCATCAGCATCGCGATCGCCGAGGCCAGCGAGTAGTCGTATTGCTCGAACGCCGCCTGATACGCCGCGATCGAGATCACGCGCGTCGGTCCGGCCGGCGCTCCCAGCAAAATCGCAGACGGGAACACGGTGAATGCCTGCACGAAGGCCAGCGCCAGGGTGATGGCGAGCCCCGGCGCCAACAGCGGCAGCAGGATGCGGAAGAAGCGTTGCCGCGCCCGGGCACCCAGCATCGCACCGGCCTGCTCGAGCGAGGGGTCGATGCCGGTGACGTAGGACAGCGTCAGCAGGAAGGTGAACGGAAAGCCGGTGATCACCAGCGACAGCATGACGCCCCAGTAGTTGTGCACCAGCCGTATCGGGCTATTCACCAGGGCGAACTCAAGCAGGGTGCGATTGAGCCAGCCGCGCGGGCCGAGATAGGTCAGCAGGCCCTCGGCCACCATCACCGTCCCGAGGGTGATCGGGATCACCAGGATGGTGGTCAGCAGGCGCTGGTGCTGCATCAGCCGCACGCGCAGCGCGACCGGCACCGACAGCACCACGTTCAGCACCGTGACCGGCACCGCGATCACCAGCGTCGTCCAGATCGTGTCGTAGAGATAGGGATTGGAGAAGAAGGTCACATAATTCGCCAGCGCACCGCCCTGCTTCGGGTGGAACGACAGCACCAGCCCGTAGAGGAAGGGATAGATGAACAGCGCCAGCACGAACAGCACGCCGGGCATCACCAGCAGCGTCACCCCGTCCAGCCCGCTCTCGCGCATCCGCCAGCGCAGCGATGGTTGAGCGCCGCTCATGCCGGGTAGACCAGAACGCGCGAGGGCGCCGCACCCAGCCGCACCACCTCGCCGGCATTGACCCGCCGGTCGGAGCGGAAATACAGGTCGGTACCATCCGCGCTGCGCCCCACGGCGTAGAAATCGCGGCCGTGGTACTCGGCAATTTCCACCTTGGCGGAGATCGGCCCATCGGCGCTCGGCCGTAAATCGTCCGGACGGATCGCCACCACCACCTCGCCGCCGACCGCCGCGAATGGCGTGCCGATCAGCCGCCCGCCGCCCACCGTCACCGCGACACCCTGGTCCACCGCCTCGGCGTGCGAGGTGACCAGGTTGCGATAGCCCATGAACTCGGCGACCTCGGGATTGGCCGGCGCGGAATACAACTCCTCCGGCGAGCCGACCTGGCGCATCGTTCCGTCGATCAGCACGACGATGCGGTCGGCCAGCGACAGCGCCTCCTCCTGGTCGTGCGTCACATAGATGGTGGAACAGCCGAGCATGGCGTGGATGCGCCGGATCTCGGCGCGCATCTCCAGCCGCAGCTTGGCATCCAGGTTCGACAGCGGCTCGTCCATCAGCACCAGCGGCGGCTCCACCAC
>PLTJ01000290.1 GCA_003164455.1 Acetobacteraceae bacterium | reverse complement strand
ACCATCGCCGCCCTGGCCGAGGAACAGCCCCGATGAGCACCCAACAGAACGGGGGCTGACCGATGGCGTTGCGTCGCCGGGGAATCGGGGCAGATGGGTTGAATGCCTGGCCGGGGTATGTGGACGCCTTGTCCACCCTGCTCATGGTCATCATTTTCGTCCTGCTGGTGTTCGTCCTGGCGCAGGCCTTCCTGTCGGTGGCGTTGAGCGGGCGGGACCGGGCGTTGGACCGGCTGAACCGGCAGATGGCCGAGTTGTCCGACATGTTGTCGCTGGAGCGTGGCCAGTCGGCCGAGCTGCGGGTTTCCCTGGCGCAGGCGAACCGTGACCTGCAGGCGGCCACCACGACGCGCGACCAGTTGAGCCAGCAACTGGCCGGCTTGCAGGGCGCGCAGGACAAGCTCGCCGCCGATCGCGACGCGCTCAAGGCCGAGCGCGACCGACTGTCGGCGCGGCTGGCCGATGCGGCGGTGCAGATCCAGGCGGCGCAGGCGCGAACCGGGGACCTGACCGGACAACTGGCCGAGGCGGCCCGGCGCACCGAGGCGCAGGGCCAGGAGACAGCGGCGCAGCTGGACGCGGCGCGCCGGCAACTGGACGAGATGCAACGCCAGATCGCGGCGCTCGATCAGACCCATCAGGTCGATCAGGCGACCATCGCGGCACGCATCTCCGACCTGGCCAAGCTGGCCGAACAGGTGCGGGCGCTGACGGCCTTGCGCGACGAGTTGGAGAAACAGGCCCAGGACGCCTCGGCGCGCGCCGTCACGGAGGCGCAGGTGCGCGCCGCGGCGGCGGCCCAGGCGGCGGATGAGAAGCGGCTCGGCGATTCGGCGCGCGCGCAGTTGGCGCTGGTGAGCCAGCAGATCGACCAGTTGCGCGACCAGATCGGTGCCGTGCAGAAGGCGCTTGATATCGCCGAGGCATCCGGGCGCGACAAGGACGTGCAGATCGCCAACCTGGGCAGCCGGCTGAATGCCGCGCTCGCCCAGAAGGTCGAGGAGTTGCAACGCTATCGCAGCGACTTCTTCGGCCGGCTGCGCGAGGTGCTGGCCAACCGGCCCGGCATTCAGGTGGTCGGCGACCGCTTCGTGTTCCAGAGCGAAGTGCTGTTCCCGGTGGGCAGCGCCGAGCTGACCAATGCCGGCGCCGACGAGATCGACAAACTGGCCGAAACGCTGAAGCAGATCAGCGTGGAGATCCCCGCCGACATCCCCTGGATCCTGCGGGTGGACGGCCACGCCGACCGCCAGCGCATGAGCGACAACGGGCGCTGGGGCAGCAACTGGGAACTCTCGGCGGGTCGGGCGATTACCGTGGTCAAGCTGCTGATCGCCGACGGCATTCCGCCGAACCGGCTGGCCGCCACCGGATTCGGCGAGAACCAGCCGCTTGACCCGGCCAATACCCCGGAAGCCTATGCCAAAAACCGGCGTATCGAGCTCCGTCTGACCGATCGCTGACGGAGCCCTGGGCCGGCCGACAAGGGAGCCCACCCATGAGCAAGACCGTCGTCATCACCGGCGCCGCCGGCAGTATCGGGCGCAAGCTGCGGGCTCACATGGCCGGGCTGGGCTGGACGCTGCGCCTGTTCGACATCGCCGCCGATGCCGGGGTGGAGACCGCCGACCTGCTGGAGGCCGAGGGCGCCTGGACCCGCGCCGTCGCCGGCGCCGACACGGTGATCCACCTGGCCGGGCATCCCTGGCCGCCGAACACCTGGACGCAAGCGCGGGAGAACATGGACATGACCGCCAACGTGCTGCGCGCCGCGCGCGAGCACGGGGCACGGCGGGTGGTCTTCGCCAGTTCCAACTGGGTGATGGCCGGCTACCGGTTCGCCGCCGTGCGCCTCACCCCGGACCTGGCGCCGCAGCCGATCAACCCCTATGGCGCCTCCAAGCTGGCCGGCGAGCGCATGGGCCGCGACGCGGCGGCGCAGAGGCTGAGCTTCATCGCCTTGCGGATCGGCTGGAACCAGCCGACGCCGGGCAATGTGCCCGGCCCGCACATGATCATGGGCACCTGGGGCCAGCAGATGTGGCTGTCCGACCGCGACCTCTGCCACGGCTTCGAGCGCGCGGTGCTGGCCGAGGGGATCGATTTCGCCGTGCTCAACCTGGAGAGCGACAACCCGGGCATGAAGTGGGACATCGAGCCGACGAAACGGGTGATCGGCTATGCCCCGCGGGACGGCTGGACAGCGGTGGTGGACGCGGAGAAAGCCCGCCAGGAGGAGATGGCGCGCCGCAGCCGCGAACTTGCCGCCGCGCTCGAGGATCAGGTCATGCAGTCCGGCTGGTAAGGGCGGGCGAGCCTGACAGCCGGCGGAGATCCCGCATAGCAGGCCACCGCCTCAGGTCGCCAGCAGCGCCGCCAGCGCGTGCAGCAGCACGTCGCAGGCGACCGGCTTGCAGAGGTAGGAGTCCATGCCGGCAGCCAGGCAGTCGCGCTCGGCTTCCGGCCCGACCGCCGCGGTCAGGCCGATGATGCGCCGGTGCCGGCCCGCCGGCTCGGCGGCGCGGATGGCGCGGGTGGCCTCCAACCCGTCCATGCCGGGCATCTGCACGTCCATCAGAATAACGTCGTACTGCGCCGTACGAACCGCCTCGACCGCCTCGGCGCCGTCCGAGACGATGTCGATCCGGGCGCCGGCACGCGAGAGAATGCTGCGGGTGACCAGCTGGTTGGTCGGGTTGTCCTCGGCCAGCAGCACGCGCATGCCCTCCAGCGCGCTCGCCGGTTCCTCATCCTGGGGCGCTGGCCAGGGTGCCAGCGGCGCCGGCGGGTCGTTCAGCATCACCGCCATGGCCCGCAGCCGCGACACCAGGATGGGTTTCAGCATGTGGGCATCGAACTGGTCGAACCCGTCGCGGCGGGCGCCGATCCGACCGGAAGCGCACAGCACCAGGCGCAGCGTCCCGAACGGTTCGGCGCGGATGGCACGGGCCAGCGCGATTCCGTCCATGCCGGGCATCACCCAGTCGATCAGCGCCAGGTCGTAGGGCTCGCCACCGGCGGCGCCGGCACGCAGCAGGTCCAGCGCCTCGGGGCCGCCGGCGGCGGCGTCGGCAAGCGCGCCGAGGCTTTCGAGCTGGCGGGTCAGGATTTCGCGGTTGAGAGCCAGGTCGTCCACCACCAGGCAGCGCCGGCCGCGCAGCGGCAGCGTCTCGGGCGGGGACGGCCCGTCCTGTGGACGCACCACGATGGAGAAGCGGAACACGCTGCCCCCCTCCGGCCGCGACGCGGCGTCGATGGTTCCGCCCATCGCCTCGACCAGCCGGCGGCTGATCGCCAGCCCCAGCCCGCTGCCACCGTAGTGGCGGGCGATCGCGGCGTCGCCCTGTTTGAACCGCTGAAATAACATCGGGAGGCGGGCGGGATCGACGCCGATGCCGGTATCGGACACCGTCAGCTCAAGAAGAAGTTGCCCCTCGCCGTGCGGGCGGCTGTCGAGCGCGATTTCGATCCAGCCGTGTCCGGTGAACTTCACCGCGTTGCCGACAAGATTCAGCATGATCTGGCGGAACCGGCCGGGATCGCCGACCACGCCGGCGGGCAGGTGGTCGCCGAACCGGCACACCAACTCGACGCCCTTGGCGGCGGCGGCGGGGGCGAACAGCTCGGCGATGGTCGCCACCTCCTCCTCCAGCAGGAACGGGGTGGATTCTAGCTCGATCGCGTGCGCCTCGATCTTGGAGAAGTCGAGGATGTCGTTCAGCACGGTCAGCAGGTGTTCGGCCGAGGCCTGGATGGTATGGGCGTAGCGGCGCTGCTCGGGATCGAGCCTGGTGTCCATCAGCAGCCCCGCCATGCCGATGACGCCGTTCATCGGGGTGCGGATTTCGTGGCTCATGGCGGCCAGGAATTCCTGCTTGGCGTGGTTGGCGGCGTGGGCGGCGCACTCGCTGACGGCCAGCTGGCCGGCGTGGCGGCGCAGCGCCGCGTTCTGGCGGGCCAGCAGCGCCAGCGCCACCAGCGCGACCGCGCCGAGCCCCACCAGCGTGACGCCCAGCCGCAACACGCCGCCCGGCACGGTCCCGGCGTAGGCCTCGAGCGACAGGAACAACCCGGCCAACGCCACCACCACGACCGCTCCGGTGCCGGCGAACAGGTGGCGCGCCACAACGCCGGTGAGGTGCCGGTCCACGCTCACAGCCAGACCAGGTCCCGGGGGCGGTACTGCCGGCACCAGGGTGCCGACCCATCGTTGCTCGCCCGCGCCACGGCACTCCCCCTGCCCAATAGCCCGTACACCGCGTGTGGGGCCGTGCCCCACCGCGTCCGCATGATTGGTCAATGAGGGGACATGTGGGACGGAAGTCAACGACAAACGTTGACACAAATTCCGGGCCTTCCCGGAGCGCGAAAGCCGGGCGCGACGGCGCCCGCGCCACCGGGCAGAACTGCATTGCCGGGGACAAAAAACAGCCCCGCCGAAAGGGTGGCGCGGACGGGCGCGCGGGTCCATCTTTACGGCATGGATGTGGATGCCGACGCGCAGGCGCCGATCCAGGTGGCGGTGGCCGATAATGGCATCGTGACGTACCTGGTCGATGCGCCCCCCGAATCGCTGCCCCCGGTGCTGCTACGCGACATCGCGGCCGCCTGGGAAGCCGCCCGCTCGGCGGCCTCGGAGGCCGTGTGGGGCAGCGCCCGGCTGTTCCGGTTCCGCCGCGCCGACGGCAGCCTGACCGACCTGGCACTGGCCGACGCCGATGCGTGCTGCTGGGCCGCGGCGGTGGACGAGACGACAGGCATGCACACCCGTTACGGCTTGTCGCTGTGCCTGCGGCTGCTGGCGCTGGTGGATCTGCTGGCGCGCGAGCGCTGGACAGCGCCCCTGTTGCGGCTGACGCGCGGCGCCGCCGAACTGGACCCGGTGCTGCTGCGTACCGCCGCCATCGCCCCGCTCAACCGCGAGGCGCGCTTCGACGAAACCCTGTTCCGTGCGCTGGTGACCCCCCGCCTGGATGGCCCCCGCGCCGCCCCATTTGCATCAGGAGCCTGTGCATGACCCCGCCGACGCGCAGCCGACACGCAGCTTTCAGATCGGCCGTGCTGGCCGCCTTGGCGCTGGCGGGACTGGCCGCCTGCGCCACCCCCTTCGGGGGCACCGCGAGCCGGGGGACGGTGAGCCCGAAGACGATGGCGGCGTGCCGGCAGCGGGCCGACGCGGTTTTCGACCAGCAGAACCGCGACGCCGTCTATCGCGCCGACATGTATGCCGCCAGCCAGCGCGACGCGCCGTTCGGGGGCGCCGGCATGGCGGGCAACCCGAGTTCCGGCCTGTCGGACCGCTATGCCCGCGACACCATCCTGGACGACTGCCTGAACGGCACGACCAGCGGCGCCGACGTCACCACCGGCGCGCCGCCGCCCAACGCGGCGCCCGCGCCAAAGCAATAGCCATACGGAGCAAGGCCAGCCATGAGCAAGATCATCCGCACCGAACCGAACAAGATCCTGTCGAAAGCCGTGGAATTCCACGGCTTCGTCTATGTGCAGGGCTGCACGGCGACGGATCTGGACAAGGACATCAAGGGCCAGACCCAGGAGACCCTGGACGCGATCGACGCGATTCTGGAAACGCATGGCACCGACAAGACGCAACTGCTGGTCGCGCAGATCTGGTTGAAGGACATCCGCGACCGGGATGCCATGAACGCGGTCTGGTCGGCCTGGCTGCCGAAGGACGGCGCGCCGGCGTGGGCCTGCGTGCAGGCGAATTTGGCCGATCCTCGCCATCTGGTTGAGATCATGGTGACGGTCTGCAAGTAGCGGTTTTGCCGGTTTGCGGCGTGGCCGGAATCGACTGTGCTTTTTCGGCCACACGCAAGCGACTTTTGTGCATCAGCCCCATCACAGATACGTTATTAGGATTGCGTTCCTGAAATTACTGCTTGTCCACAGGCCTGTTCCTGCAAAATCGTATGCCTGACAGGGGCCAATCGCTTTCCCGGCTTGTCAAACTCAGTAACACGGCGTTACCGGTGTCCTCGGACGACAACGTTCAGGAGGACAGGGAATGCGGCAAGCGCCCGACGCTCGCACCCGTAGGCCAGGTAAGACGATCAAGACGTGGCTACTGGGATCCGTTCTCGCCATGTCGTTAACTGCTTTCGCCAGCCCCTCCCACGCCGCCCGCACCGTGCATAAGCCGCAAGGCACGCAAGCCACCATCCCCGCCAAGGCCCCGCTCCACCACGTCACCCTGCGGCAGGCCGCCGACAACACGCCGACCAAGGCCCCGCTCCGCCACGTCGCCCTGCGGCAGGCCGCCGACAACACGCCGACCCGGAACATGCACCACGCGGTGTTCCTCCGGCGGGTCGCCGACAACACCCCGACCGGCAAGCTGGGCGCCGGCTCCAAACTGACCAAGAACTCCAAGGCCCGGGTCTATGCCTCGCGCCGCGGTGGCGGGCTGCAATGTGTGCCGTTCGCCCGCGCCGCCTCCGGCATCGAGCTCAAGGGCAACGCGGTGAACTGGTGGGACGGCGCCGCCGGCATCTATCAACGCGGCAGCCGGCCGGAAGTGGGTGCGGTGCTGAATTTCCGCGCCAACGGCAACATGCGCCTGGGCCACGTGGCCGTGGTGCGGCAGGTCGTCAGCAGCCGCGAGATCGAGATCGATCACGCCAACTGGGCCTGGTCCGGCAAGGGCAACATCTCGCGCGGCGTCGCGGTGATCGACGTATCGGACCGCAACGACTGGACCGCGGTGCGCGTCTCTCTTGGCCGCGGCGAGGAATACGGCAGCATCTACGGCACCTACGGCTTCATCTACGACCGGCCGGACAACGGCACCGTGGTGGCCAATATTCGCCACCATCTGGGTGCGCCCGCCCGCGACGTGCGCGACTACGATGAGGTCGCCGAAGCCCCCAGGCAAACCGCCGCCAACACCGACGACGCACCGGCTCGCTCGGTCCGGTAGGACGGTACGGCCAGGGCTCCACGCCAGCCCTGGCGGCTGGGCGGGCCGTCTTCAGAAACCACGGAAGCGGGCAAACCCGGCCATTGGCACGCGCGTCGTGCGCAGCGCATTGGCCGGCGCGTCGTGGTCCTCGCGGCCGATCGCCATGCCGCAGACGATCATGTCGCTGTCGGGCAGGTCGAGCAGGGAGCGGATGGTCCTGGGGAATTCGGCGAAAACCGCCATCGCGCAGGTGTCGAGGCCCGAGGCACGGGCGGCGATGGCGATGTTCTGCAGGAACATGCCGTAATCCAGCCAGGAGCCGATCTTGAGCTCGCGATCGATCAGGCACACCAGCCCGACCGGCGCACCGAAGAAATGCAGGTTGTTCACCATGTGCGCCCGCGCCTTGTCGCGCTCGCCGCGGCCGATGCCGAGCAGGCCGTACAGCCCCCAGCCGATCTCGCGCTGGCGGGCCAGGTAGGGCTCGAACAGCGGCGTCGGGTAGTACGGCCATTCGCTGCCGTGCTCGGTGCCGGACGTGTAAGCCTCCGCCACCGCGTCGCAGAACCGCTGCCGCTCCTCGCCGGCCAGGGCGATGACGCGCCAGGGCTGCATGTTGGTGCCCGAGGGCGCCCGGGCGGCGACGTCGAGCAGATGTTCGACCGCCTCGCGCGGTACCGGATCGGGCAGGAAGCCGCGGATCGACCGACGCGACAGGATGGCCGCCTCGGTTTCGTTGTGTGGCGCTACCGGGATCATAGCGTTGCCATCGCCGCCCCGACCGCCTCGGCCTGGGCCGGGGTCAGCCGCAGGCCGAGCTTGCTGCGCCGCCACAGCACGTCTTCGCCGGTGCGGGCGAATTCGTATTGCGCCAGGTAGTGCAACTCGCGCTCGCTCAGCCCGGCACCGAAGTCGCGGCCCAGATCGTCGGGGCCGCGCACCCCGTCGAGCAGGACATTGGCGCGGGTGCCGTAGGCGCGCACCAGCCGGCGCACCGTGGCGGCAGGCAGGAAAGGGAAGCGGCGGGCGACGTTGCCGACCAGCGCCTCGAACCCGTCGATGGGAAAATCACCGCCGGGCAGCGAGCGCTTGGCGGTCCAGCCGGCCGGGTTGCCGTGGGAGACCGGCAAATGCGGCGTCAACTGGGCCAGCGCCGCCTCGGCGAGCCGGCGGTAGGTGGTGATCTTGCCGCCAAAGACGTGCAGCGCCGTCGGCGCCAGCGTGCCGATGCCGTCGGTCGGCGCATCCAGCTTCAGCACGTAGTCGCGGGTGGCGTCCTGCGCCCGGGTGGCGCGGTCGCCGTAGAGCGGGCGCACGCCGGAATAGCTCCACACCACCTGCGACGGGCTCACTGGAGCACGGAAATACTGGCTGGCACCGCGGCACAGATAGTCGATCTCGTCGGCGGAAATGCCGACCCGATCGAGGTCGCCGGTGAAGTCGAGGTCGGTGGTGCCGATCAGGGTGAAATCAGTCTCGTACGGAATGGCGAAGAAGATGCGCCCGTCGGCACCCTGGAAGAGATAGCAGCGGTCGTGGTCGTAGAGCCGGGGCACCACGATGTGGCTGCCCTGGATCAGCCGCACGTCCGCCGGCGCCCGTTCCTGCAGCACGTCGCCGATTACCTGCGCGACCCAGGGGCCGGCGGCGTTCACCAGGGTGCGGGCGCGGATGTCGCGCTCAGCGCCGGTGACCTCGTCGCGCAGCGTCAGCCGCCACAGCGTCTGCTCGCGCACCGCCGCCAGGCAACGCGTGCGCGGGGCGATGACGGCGCCACGGGTGGCGGCGTCACGGGCGGTCAGCACCACCAGGCGGGCATCCTCCACCCAGCAGTCGGAATACTCGAAGCCGCGGCGGAAGCGGGGCTGCAAGGGCGCGCCGAGCGGATTGTCGCGCAGATCGAGCACGCTGGTCGGCGGCAGGCGCTTGCGGCCGCCGAGATGGTCGTAGATGAAAAGGCCGAGGCGGAGCATCCAGGCCGGCCGCAGGCCGCGCTGATACGGCAGCACGAAACGCAGCGGCCAGATGATATGCGGCGCGACGCGCCACAGCACCTCGCGCTCGGCCAGCGCCTCGTGCACCAGGCGGAACTCGTAGTACTCCAGGTAGCGCAGCCCGCCATGCACCAGTTTGGTGGAGGCCGAGGAGGTGCCCCCCCCGAGGTCTCCCTTGTCGCACAGATGCACGCTCCAACCACGGCCGATGGCATCGCGCGCGATCCCCACGCCGTTGATGCCGCCGCCAATGATGGCGATGTCGAATGGCGGACCGGATTCGGACAACACGACAGCTCCCTCACCTGCGACGGACTTCATAGCGCCCAGACGACCCTGCGCAAAATGTACGTAACGCCGGCATTCCCGGCTCGGTCTGGCTGTTCACCGAGGCCTGCGCGGTGTGGCTGTGCGCGGCGTTCATTCTGTTTGTCTGGCGGCGGGAGACGGGCACGCTGGACGGCACTCGCCCGACCGGCGGCGCGGCGCTAAGAAGCGTTTATGGACACATCCGCCACCGACTCCCCGGGCGTGGCCGTGATCGGGGCCGGACCGGCCGGGCTGATGGCGGCGGAAACCATCGCCGCCGCCGGCGTCGCGGTGACCGTATTCGAGCGCATGCCCTCCCCCGGGCGCAAGCTGCTGATGGCCGGGCGTGGCGGGCTGAACCTGACCCACAGCGAGGCGCCTGCCGCCTTTCTCGACCGCTACGGGCCAGCGCGGGCACGGCTGGAAGCGGCCATCGCCGCCTTCCCGCCCGCCGCCCTGATCGCCTGGTGCGAGGGGCTCGGTCAGCCCACCTTCGTCGGCTCCAGCGGGCGGGTCTTCCCGCACGGCCTGAAAGCCTCGCCGCTGCTGCGGGCGTGGCTGACGCGGCTGGGCGGGGCGGGGGTGCGCCTGCAAACCCGCCGGACCTGGACCGGCTGGGATGCGGACGGCGCGCTCGCCTTCGCCGACGGCTTGCGGATACGCCCGCCGGCGACGGTGCTGGCGCTGGGCGGCGCGTCCTGGCCCCGCCTGGGGTCGGATGGCGCCTGGACCGGCCTGCTGCCCGGCATCGACATCCGCCCCCTGCGGCCGGCCAATTGCGGTTTCCGGATTGCCTGGTCGGTGCCCTTCAGCCGCTTTGCCGGCACGCCGCTGAAGCGCATCGCCTTGAGCTTTGGCGGCCGCACGGTGCGCGGCGAGGCGATGGTGACGGCGGCGGGGATCGAGGGCGGCGCGGTCTATGCCCTGTCCGCCGCCCTGCGCGACGCCATCGCGGCGGCCGGGCCGGTGGTGGCCTCGCTCGACCTGCGCCCGGACCTCGACGCCGCGGCCCTGGCAAGGCGGCTGGCCGGGCCGCGCGGGGGGGCCTCGCTGTCGACTTTTCTGCGCAAGGCCGCGGGACTGGTCCCGGTCGCCGTCGGCCTGGTGCAGGAAGCGCTGCACGCCGGCGTACCGCCCGACCTGCCCACCCTGATAAAGGCGGTGCCGCTACGCCTGCTGGAGCCGGCGCCGATCGCGCGCGCGATTTCGAGCGCCGGCGGCATCGCGCTGGACGAGATGGATGCGAACTGGATGCTGCGCCACCGCCCCGGTGTGTTCGCCGCCGGCGAAATGCTGGACTGGGAAGCCCCGACCGGCGGCT
>PLTJ01000210.1:20028-20199 GCA_003164455.1 Acetobacteraceae bacterium | reverse complement strand
AGGGCCGTGTCTAGCGGTTAACCGCGAGCCGTCGAATATCCGCTTTCCACCCCAAGCAGCGGTTCCGTGATCAGGTTTTGACCCAAAATAGCGGGGTCCAAGAGCGGAGCCCTGGTCTTCCTTATCCGAGCGGGACGACGCGACCCTCGCGCAGCGTGACGGTGCGGTCCA
>PLTJ01000210.1:15331-19986 GCA_003164455.1 Acetobacteraceae bacterium | reverse complement strand
GCCGGGCAGATGGTCCACCCGGGAGCCCAGGCCGAACGCCTCCAGCAGCGCGCGCGCCCGCGGCTCGGCGGCATGGCGCGTCTTGCCGGCGATCATCTGCGGCAGCACGACGTTTTCGAGCGCCGAGAATTCGCCGAGCAGATGATGGAACTGATAGACAAAACCGATGCCGTCGCGGCGGATCGCGGTGCGCTCGCCGTCGCCGAGTGCGCCGACATCGCGGCCGTTGAAGAAAACCTTGCCGCCGTCCGGCTTTTCCAACAGCCCGGCCAGATGCAGCAGGGTCGATTTGCCGGCCCCCGACGGCGCCACCAGCGCCACGATCTCGCCGGCGCGCAACCCCAGGTCGGCACCGCGCAACACCGGCAAGGTGCCGCCACCGCTGCGAAAGATGCGCTCGACACCACGCAATTCCAGGGCAAGGTTGTCACTCACCGCGCAAGGCCTCGATCGGGTCGGTGCGCGCCGCCCGCCAGCTTGGATAGAGCGTGGCCAGCAGCGACAGCGCGAGGCCGAGTGCCACGACGCGCGCCACATCGCCCCAGGCCACGGTGTTCGGCAGCGTGGACAGCAGGAACACCGAGGAATCGAACACCTGGCCGCCGGTCACATGTTCGACGAAATGCTGGATCGCCACGATATTGTGGCAGAAGACGATGCCGATCAGCGTGCCGATCGCGGTGCCGCTGACGCCGACGAACGCACCGCACAACAGGAAGATGCGCAGTACCGAGCCGCTGCCCGCGCCGAGCGTGCGCAATACGGCGATGTCGGCGCGCTTGTCCTTGACCAGCATGATCAGCGAGGAAATCACGTTGAACGCGGCCACCAGCACGATCATGCCGAGGACGATGAACATGGTGTCCTTCTGCACCTGCAGCACGCCGATGATCTGTTCGTTGGCATGGCGCCAGTCGCGCACCAGCAGGTGGCGGCCGGCAAGGATCTCGGCGAGTGGGCCCATGACCGTATCGATGTGCTCGGGATCGGCGACGCGGATCTGAAAGCCGGTGACCGCACCCGGCTTTTGGAAATATGCCTGGGCCATCGGCAACGGCAGGAACACCACGCCGGCGTTGTAGTCGTAGAGCCCCGCGTCGAACACGGCCACCACCTTGAAGGTGCGTATCCGTGGCACCATGCCGATGACGGTGGCGGCGCCGCGCGGCGAGATCAGGGTAACCGGGGAACCGACCGTCAGGCCGTTGGAACCGGCCATGACGACACCGATGGCGATCGCGTCGTCGCCGGTGAAGGGATCGAGGCTGCCGGCAAGGATGTGATCGCCGATTTGGGGCAGCGCCCGCAGATCGGCGTTGGTGACGCCGCGCACCAACACCCCGCGCGAGGCACCGTTGTCGACGCTCAACAGCGCCTGGCCGTCCAGCACCGGCAGCACCGACACCACCCCGGGCACGGCGCGCATCTTCGCCAGCAGGGGCTCATACCCATCGATGCGCTCGTCGCCATAGGCCACGATGCTGATATGGCCGTTGATGCCAAGCGCGCGGGAAACCAGCTCGGTCTGAAAGCCGCTCATGACGCTGGTCACCACGATCAGAGTGGCGACCCCGAGCGCGATGCCGACGAGCGAGAAGATGGCTATGATCGAGACGAAACGCTCGCCCTTGCGCGCGCGCAGGTAGCGCCCGGCGACGAAGCGTTCGAAGGCATTGAACATCAGTCGGACCCCGAAAAGGCCAGGGCTCTGCCCTGGACCCGCCAAGGGCCGAGAGGCCCTTGGAACCCGCTACTTTTTTTCTTGGCTGCGCAGCAGTCCATAAATGACATCGACATTCGGTTCTGGGCTGCTTCGCAGCCAAGAAAGTAGTGGGTTCCAAGGGCCTTAGGCCCTTGGTAGGTCCAGGGCAAAGCCCTGGTGGGGTCCGGGGCGAAGCCCCGGCTCATGCGATCCGGCTCATGGCGTCGGCCAGGGTGAGTTCGACNNAGATTTCCGCGCAGATGGCGTCGCATGCCGCATCGCCGGGCTTCAGGTTGAGCAGGGCGGCCTTCCAGGGCGCAACGCTGGCCGGCCAGATGATGCCGGCCGAGTCGTGCGAGGCTTCGATGATGGCGCCGACCAGGCGGGAGACGCCGATGCCGTAGCTGCCCATGTGCGGAACCACTAGTTTGCCGCCGGGGCCGGCGACGCTCAGGCCCATGGGTTCGCTGTATTTGGTGCCGAAGTAGAAGATGTGGCCGACCTCGATGCCGCGGCCTTCGCGCTTCTCGGCGACCCCCTCCCAGACCGCAGGGTCGTGTTTTTCGTCAGTGGCGGCGTACGGCGTGGTCAGTCGCTCGTAGAAACGGGCGAGGTCGGACTCGGAGTCGAAGGAAAATTCGCCCGAGGCGGGATCGATCCGTTCGAAGGCGGCGTCGTAGTACACCTGACTCTCGCCGGTCGGGGCAAGGATGATGAATTCGTGGCTGAGGTTGCCGCCGATTGGGCCGGTGTCGGCGCGCATCGGAATCGCCTTCAGGCCGAGGCGCTGGAAGGTGCGCATGTAGGCCAGCATCATCTTGCGGTATTCGATCACCGCGCCGTCGTAGTCGGCGGCGAAGGAATAGGCGTCCTTCATCAGGAACTCGCGGCCGCGCATGACGCCGAAGCGCGGGCGGATCTCGTCGCGGAACTTCCACTGGATGTGGTAGAGGTTCTGCGGCAACTCGCGGTAGGACTTCACTGACTGGCGGAAGATGTCGGTGATCATTTCCTCATTGGTCGGCCCGTACAGCAACTCGCGGTCGTGGCGGTCGCGAATGCGCAGCATTTCCGGCCCATAGGCGTCGTAGCGCCCGCTCAGGCGCCACAGATCGGCGGACTGGATGGTCGGCATCAGGATTTCCTGCGCGCCGGCGGCATCCTGTTCCTCGCGCACGATCCGGGTGATGTTCTGCAGCACCCGCCAGCCCGCCGGCAGCCAAGCGTAGATGCCGGCGGAGGTTTGTCGCACCAGGCCGGCGCGCAGCATCAGGCGATGCGAGGCGATCTGCGCCTCGGTCGGGGTTTCCTTGAGTGTCGGCACGAAGCCGCGGGACAGGCGCATGAGCGGAAGGTCCGTATCTGGGAGGTTGGCGCGGCGGACCCTAGCGGGGGATGAGGCGCATCACCAGACGGCATTCGTTGGACTCGCGCCTGATGCCGTCAGGGTTGTGTGTATCGCACCGTTCCGGCGCTCGAATTTATTACCGCAAGAAAGCTTTGTGCGCCGCACAAGGACCGCACGCAATAAATTCTGGCCGCCTTAACCTTTGGTAACCAAAACCGCGTGACAGCCGGCCCGTAAATCGCTTACATAGAAAAAGGCCCGCCGCGCAAGGCGCAGCGGGCCAAGTTTAGGGAGGAAACGCCAGTCACACGGCAGGAGGAGGAAACAATCCTCTTCCTGACCGTGATGATGAACCGCCCCTCAGAGGTGCGTCCAATAGAATTTTGCGTCTTTTCCCCTAAATTTTGGCTCTCCAGACCGGATTTGCTACAGTTCTGGACAGCAACCTTCCATTCGTGAGGCAATTGCCTAATGCGTGGGCGGCAGCGCCAACCAGCCCGAGCGGAAGCTCAGCCACGAGCTGCTGATCAACAGGTAGCACCCGCCCCAGATCACCACCGACACCAGCGTGGTCGCCAGCATCTTCAGCCCCATCCGCGGACGTGCCGGCGCACCGCGCCAGCCGGTGGCGGAGTCGGGATCGGCGATGGGATGCGTGCCCCAGGGCAGCACGGCGAACAGCGCCGTCCACCAGATCAGCACATACAACACGGCGCCGGTGAACCAGGACATCGTCGTCAGACCCGCAGCACGTGCACGTCCACCAGCGGCCGCTTCAGCAGCCGGCGGCCGAGCACACGGCGCAGCGCCGTTTTGGCTGCCTCGGTCAGCGCGGTATCGTCGCGCCGCTGGGATGCCGGCAGGTCGGCGATCGCCTCGGCCAGTTCGTCGGCGACGCGCCCGCTCTCGGGATCGTCGGCGTCGAACAGGCCGGGGGCGCTGATGTGCGGGCGCCCACGCAGGCGGCCGGCCTCGTCCACCGCCACGCTGGCGACCGCGACTCCGTTGAACAGCATGCGCCGGCGCGCGGCCATCACCCCGCCGGTCAGCGGCACCAGGCGGTTCCCGTCCAGCACCAGCCGGCCGACCGGCGCGCTGTCGATTATCTCGATGCGGCCGGGGGCGAGGTTGAGGATGTCGCCGTCCTCCAGCAGCACCGGGGTGGCGCCGGCCTCCTGCGCCAACTCGGCGTGGGCGGACAGATGGCGCCATTCGCCGTGCACCGGCACCGCCACCGGCGGCTTTACCAGACGGTACAATCGGCGCAACTCGTCGCGGGCGGGATGGCCGGAAACGTGGATGGCGTGGTCGGCATCGGTCATCAGCCGGACGCCACGGCGCACCAGATTGTCCTGCACCGTGCCGATGGCGCGCTCGTTGCCCGGGATGACGCGGCTGGAGAACACCACCGTGTCGCCCTCGCCCAGCTCGATGCGCGGATGCTGGTCCAGCGCGATGCGCGNNCCAGGATCAGCAGACGGTCGTCGGGAATGTCGGCGGCGTCATCCTCGCTGGCGAACGGCGGAATACCCTTGAGGTAGCCGCACTCCCGCGCGGTGGCGTCGATGTTGCGCAGCGATCGGCCCACCATCACCACCCGGCGGC
>PLTJ01000210.1:0-15285 GCA_003164455.1 Acetobacteraceae bacterium | reverse complement strand
CCAGCGCCGCCTCGTCGGTGCGCGGGCCGATCAGCGGGTCCGGGTCGAGCTTCCAGTCGCCGGTGTGCAGCACGGTGCCGGCCGGGGTGCGGATGACCAGCGACTGTGCTTCCGGGATGGAGTGCGCCATGCGGATGTACTGCAACGAGAACGGCGGCAGTTCGAAAGCGCCGCCGGGCTGCACCACCCGCAGCGGCACCTCGTTCAGCAGCTGCACCTCGGCCAGTTTGCGGCGCAGCACCGCGGCGGTGAACGGGGTGGCATAGACCGGGCAGCGCAGGGATCGCCACAGATGCGCGACCGCGCCGACATGGTCTTCATGGGCATGGGTGATGACCAGGCCGACCAGCCGGTCGCGCCGCTCGGCGATGAAGCCGGGGTCGGCCACCATGATATCGACCTCGGGGTGCTCGGAACCGCCGAAGCCGATGCCGCAATCCACCGCCAGCCAGGACCCGCCGCAGCGGTACAGGTTCAAATTCATCCCGATCTCGCCGGTCCCGCCCAGCGGCAGGAAGGCCAGATCCATGTTCGCAGCCACCATTGCTCAGCCCGCTCCGTCAGCTTCCCGCCGGGGCGGGCCGCAATCACTCATGATCAGGCAAATAACGTGCCCTGTCGCGGCTCAATGTGGGGACAGGATTCTGTTCCACCAGCATGCGCAACCCNNGGATGCGCGCCACCATGCCCTCGATCATGGCGACATAGCCCCAGTAGATGCCGGACTGCATGGCAGAGATGGTATTGGTGCCAATCACTACCTGCGGGCGGCCGATGCCGATGCGCGGCAGCCGGGCGGCGGCCCGGTGCAACGCCTCGATGGACAGGTTGATGCCGGGCGCGATGACGCCGCCCAGATAGGCGCCCTGGGCATCTACCACGTCAAACGTGGTGGCGGTGCCGAAGTCGATCACCACCAGCGGCCCGCCATATTTGCGGTGGCCGGCGAGCGCGTTCAGCAGACGGTCGGCGCCGACCTCTTCCACGTTGTCCACCTTGATGGCGAAACCCCAGTTGACGGCGGCGCGGGCGATCAGCGGCTCCACGTCGAACCAGTCGCGCACCAGCCGGCGCAAGTGGTAGAGCGCCGCCGGCACCACCGTGCCGATCACTGCGGCGGAGATGTCGGTGCGCTTCAGACCGACGTGTCCCAGCAGGGTGAGCAGCCAGACCGCGTACTCATCCGACGTGCGCTGCGTCTCGGTGGCGATGCGCCAGGTGCCACGCCAGCCACCGCCGTCATGCACCGCCACCACCACATTGGTGTTGCCGGCATCGATCACCAGCAGCATGGGACCTCCCGCATCCTTCAGCTCCCGTTGCCGATCGTCACTTCGCCGGCGGCAAAGGCCCGTATGTGCCCGCCGGTGCGCAGCAGCAGCGAACCATCCTCCCCCAGCCCGGCAAATGCGCCACCCAGCATCCGCTCGCCGAGGCGCAGCGTGATGTGCGTGCCGTGCGCCGGCGCACGGGCAAGGAAAGCATCACGCACCGGGGCGAAACCGGTACGGGCACGCACGTCCCGCCAACGCGAAAGCGCCTCCAGCACCTGCCAGGCCATGGTTTCAGGCGCCGGCGGCGGCCCGTGCTCGGCCAGGCCGGCGGTGGCACGCCCCGGCACGTGCGGAGCCGTCGCAAGATTGGCACCTAATCCGATCGAGAGCCAGATCAGGCGGCCCTGGGCATCGGCGGCGCTCTCGACCAGGATGCCGGCGACCTTGCGTCCGTGCAGCAGCACGTCGTTCGGCCATTTCAGCGCCAGCGCCGCTGTATCGGGCAGATGGGCCGACAACGCCTCGGCCAGCGCCACCCCGGCCAGCAACGACCACTGGGATGCCTCGCGCGCCGGGCCGCCGGGGCGCAGCAGGACCGAGAGAAAGAGATTGCCCGTTGCCCCCACCCAGGACCGGCCGCGAGTGCCGCGACCCGCCGTCTGTTGGCGCGTCAGGATGGCCAGTCCCTCGGGCTCGCCGGCCTCGGCGCGGCTGCGGCAGAGGTCGGCGGTGGACGGCAGGCTATCGTGAATTGCCAGCCGCCAGGCGGCGGACGTCAAAAGACGAATACCTTCGCCGCCGCCTCTGCCGCCGCCACGAACGGGGCGGGGAACAGGAAGAAGAAGGTGGTGAACAGTGCGCTCGCCGCGGCGACCACCGAAAGCGATGCCGGCCGCGGGTCGAAGGCCTCCACGGCGGCGTCGAAGTAAATCACCTTGATGATGCGGATATAGTAGTAGGCACCAATCACGCTGGTGAGCACGCCGATCACCGCGAGCGTCCACAGCCCGGACTGCACGGCGGCGGTGAAGATGAAATACTTGCCCCAGAAGCCGGCGAATGGCGGGATGCCGGCCATGCTGAACATGAACACCGCGAAGGCCAGCGCCAGCCCCGGATCGGTCCGCGCCAGTCCGGAAAGGTCGGATATCTGTTCGAGCATGCGGCCGCGCCGGCGCATCGCCAGGATGCAGGCGAAGGTGCCGGCGTTCATGAACACGTAGGTCAGCATGTAAATCAGCACGCCGCGCAGCCCGGCCTGGCTGCCGGCGGCCAGACCGATCAGCGCATAGCCGATGTGGCCGATGGACGAATAGGCCATTAGCCGTTTGATGTTGCGCTGCCCGATGGCGGCCAGCGAGCCGAGCAGCATGGACAGGACGGACATCACGATGATGATCTGCTGCCACTGCACCAGCAGGTGGCCGAACGGGCTGGCCATGACGCGCATCAGCAGGGCGATGCCGGCCACCTTGGGCGCGGTGCTCATGAAGGCGGTAACCGGGGTGGGCGCGCCTTCGTAAACGTCCGGGGTCCACATGTGGAACGGCACGGCGGAGATCTTGAAGGCGAGACCGGCGACGATGAACACGATGCCGACGATTAACCCGGCCGAGGCATTCGCCGGGTCGGCCAGCGCCTGGACCAGCCGGCCGAACTCCATGGTGCCGGCGAAGCCATAGACCAGCGAGATGCCGTACAGCAGCAGCCCCGATGCCAGCGAGCCCAAAACAAAATACTTGAGGCCCGCCTCGGCGCTGCGCAGTTCGTCGCGGGCGAAGGCGGCGAGCACGTAGATCGACAGCGATTGCAGCTCCAGCCCGAGATAGAGCGACATCAGGTTGGTGGCCGAGACCATCACCATCATGCCGACAGTGGCGTAGAGCATGAGCACCGGGAATTCGAACCGGCGCAGGTTCGCATGCTCATTGTAGTCAAGCGAGACGATGACGCCGAGGGCGGCGGCCGCCAGCACCAGCAGTTTGACGAAGGCACTGAAGGTGTCGGTGGTGAACAGCCCGTTATAGCCCTGCCCCGCCGGCCCGGCGATAACCAGCGCGGCAGCGAGCAGGAAGGCACCGACCGTGAGCATGGAGGCAAGGAAAAAGCTGTCGCGCTTGCTCAACACGCCGACCATCAGGATGCCCATGCCGCAGCACGCGAGCACGATCTCGGGGAGCGCNNAGGAACCAATTCATCAGTGCAGCACTCCGGCGAGCTTCACGGCGGTGGCCAGCGCGGCCTGGTGATGCTCCACCATGGCGCCGACGCTGGCGTCCCAGAACCCGGTGAAGCTGGAGGGATAGACGCCCATCCACAGCGTCAGGATGACCAGCGGCGCGAACACCGCCACCTCGCGCGGCGAGAGGTCGAGGATGTCGCGCAACTCGGCACGGGTGAGCGCGCCGAAGATCACCCGGCGGTAGAGCCAGAGCATGTAGGCGGTGCCCAGGATCATGCCCAGCGAGCCCAGCAGGGCAAGCCAGAAATTCACCTTGAAGGCGCCGACCAGCACCAGGAATTCGCCGACGAAACCGCCGGTGCCGGGCAGGCCCATGCTGGCCAGGGTGAACAGCATGAACACGAAGGCATAGGCCGGCATGCGCTCGGCCAGGCCGCCATAGCGGGCGATCTCGCGGGTGTGCATGCGGTCGTAGACGACGCCGACACAAAGGAACAGCGCGCCGGAGACAACGCCGTGGCTGAGCATCTGGAACAGCGCACCGGAGATGCCCTGTACATTGAACGTGAAGATGCCGATCGTCACGACGCCCATATGAGCGATGGACGAATAGGCGATCAGCTTCTTCATGTCCTGCTGCGCCAGGGCGACGTAGGAGGTGTAGATCACCGCCACCACGGACAGCGTGAACATCAGCGGCGCCAGGCTGGCCGAGGCGGCGGGCAGCATGGGCACCGAGAAGCGCAGGAAACCGTAGGCTCCCATCTTCAGCAACACGCCGGCCAGGATGACCGAGCCCGCCGTGGGCGCCTCCACATGCGCGTCAGGCAACCAGGTGTGCACCGGCCACATCGGCACTTTCACGGCAAACGACGCAAGAAAGGCCAGGAACAGCCAGGTCTGCATCGAAGCCGGAAAAACCGTATGCAGCAGCGTCGGGATGTCGGTCGTGCCGGCGCTGTACCACATGGCCAGCAAGGCCAGCAGCATGAGCACCGACCCGGCCAGCGTGAACAGGAAAAACTTGATGGCGGCATAGACCCGCCTCGGGCCGCCCCATATGCCGATGATGAGATACATCGGCAGCAGCACGCCCTCGAAGAACATGTAGAAAACGACGAAATCGAGGGCACAGAACATGCCCACCATCATCGTTTCCAGCACCAGGAAGGCGAGCATGTACTCACGCACCCTGACGGTGATGGACTCCCAGCTCGCCAGGATGCAGATCGGCGTCAGCACGGTGGACAGCAGGACGAAGAGCACGGAAATGCCGTCCACGCCCATCTTGTAGGCGATGTTCCATTGCGGCAGCCACGCCGCGCTTTCGACGAACTGAAAGCCCGGATCGGACTGGTCGAAGCGGACCCACAACACCAGCGAGAGGGCGAACACGATCAGGCTGGTCCACAGCGCGGTCCAGCGGGCATTGGAGGCGACGGTCGCTTCGTCGCCGCGCACCGACATGATGATCCCGCAACCGACCAGCGGCAGCCAGGTGAGCAGCGAGAGCAAGGGGAAGCCCAGGGGGTTCATCGCACTCACCGCACGACCAGGAGGAGCAGCACCAGGCAGCTCGCTACCACGAGGCCGATCAGCATGGCGAAGGCGTAAACCGCGATGGAGCCGGTCTGCAACTTCACCATCTGCGCCGAGCCGTCCTCGGTGAGCGTGGCGAGGCCGTTCGCCACGCCATCGATGATGGTGGCGTCGCCGACCTGCCAGAGCAGCCGGGCAAGCACCAGCGACGGACGCACCAGCAGCGCGTCGTACAGCTCATCGACATACCATTTGTTCAGCAGCAGCCGGTAGATCGGCCGGAACCGCGCGGCCAGTAGCGCTGGCATCGCCGGCGCCGCCATGTAGAACAGATAGGCGAGCGCAATGCCGGCCACGCCGACCACCGACGGTGACATCCCGACCCAGGCCGGCAGCGTCTCCATGGCCGCCAACACGTGGTTGGTCGGCGCGATCTGAATGGAATGGCCCCAGAAAGCCATCCAATCTGGGCCGAGCAACTGCTCGTGGAAGGCATAGCCGGTGACCAGCGCGCCGATGGCCAGCAGCACCAGCGGCACCGTCATCACCGGTGGGCTTTCGTGCACGTGCTCCATGGTGCGCGCGTCGGCACGCGGGCGGCCGTGGAAGGTGAGGATGATCAGCCGCCAGGAATAGAACGCGGTGAGGAAGGCCGCGATCAGGCCGCACCAGTACCCGTACGCACCAATGCCGGTGCCGGAAGCCCAGGCCGCTTCCAGGATGGCGTCCTTGGAATAGTAGCCGGCGAACGGAAACACGCCGGCCAGCGCCAGGCTGCCGGCCCACATGACGATGTAGGTGAGCGGAATTCTCTTCCAGATGCCGCCCATGCGACGCATGTCCTGCTCGTCGGACATGGCGTGGATGACGCTGCCGGCGGCGAGAAACAGCAGTGCCTTGAAGAAGGCGTGCGTCAGCAGGTGGAAGATCGAGGCCTGGTAGGCACCCACGCCGGCGGCGATGAACATGTAGCCAAGCTGCGAACAGGTGGAATAGGCGATCACCCGTTTGATGTCGTTCTGCACACAGCCGATGGTGGCGGCGAACAGGGCGGTGGAGGCGCCGATGAAGGTGATGAAGGCGAGTGCGCCAGGAGCGTAATCCATCACCGGCGAGAACCGTGCGATCAGGAACACGCCGGCGGTCACCATGGTGGCNNCCATGGCGTCGGGCAGCCAGACATGCAGGCCAAGCTGCGCCGATTTGCCCATGGCGCCGATGAACAGCAGAACGCCGATCACTTCGAAGGCACGCCACTGCGTGCCCAGCACCGTGTAGGTATCAGCCTGATGCTGGCCGACCGTGGCGAAGATGGTGGTGAAGTCGATGGCACCAAAAGTCCAGAACACCAGCGCGATGCCGAGCGCGAATCCGAGGTCGCCGATACGGTTGACGATGAACGCCTTGATGGCGGCGGCGCAGGCGGCGGGGCGGTCGTACCAGAAGCCGATCAGCAGATAACTCATCAGGCCGACGCCTTCCCAGCCGAAGAACAGCTGCAGCAGGTTGTCGGCCGTCACCAGCATGAGCATGGCGAAGCTGAACAGGCTCAGGTAGCTGAAGAAACGCCAGATGCTCGCGTCGTGGCTCATGTAGCCGACGCTGTAGATGTGGATCAGGGTGGCGACACAGGTGACCATGGTCACCATGACGGCGGACAGCGCGTCGTAGCGCAGCGCCCAGCCGGCGTGAAAGCTGCCGGCCTCCACCCAGGTGCCGAGCGAGACCACGCCGGGGGAGCCGCCCAGATAGACCAGTTGCACGAAGGCAGCGACGCCGCAGGCCGAGGCCAGCAACATGCACAGGATGGTGACCGCCTGGGCGGCGCGGTCTCCGATGGCGTTGCCGAACAGCCCGGCGACGGCGGAGCCGAACAGCGGCGCGAAGACGGCGACGGCGAACAGCATCGGCTCAGCCCTTCATCAGGTTCACGTCCTCGACCTGGATCGAGCCGCGGTTGCGGAAATAGATGAGCACGATGGCGAGCCCGATCGCCGCCTCGGCGGCAGCGACGGTGAGGGTGAACATCACGAACACCTGGCCGACCAGATCATTGAGCGCGGCCGAGAAGGCCACCAGATTCAGGNNCCGAAGATGCCCATCACCAGCAGCAGCGCGGCGACGAACAGATAATGAAAAAGGCCGACGACCATCAGGAATGCCCTCCGCCAGGACCGTGTGCTTCTCCGGCCGGCGCCGTGGCGGCTGACTTGGGCCGCACAATGCCGAGCGCGCCGACGCCGGTGCGGCTCGGTACATCCATCAGTTCAAGTGTGTCGCCCGGGGTGCGGGCGACCTGGCGGGCGACGTTCTGGTGGCGCGACCGGGTGCGATCGCGCAACGTCAGCACGATGGCGCCGATCATCGCCACCAGCAGCACCAACCCCGCGGCCTGGAACAGGAAAATGTAGTCGGTGTAGATCAGGCGGCCGAGTTGCGCGGTGTTGGAGAGCCCGGCCGTTCCCGGCGCCATCCGCAGCGTGACGGCCCCAGGGGCCACTTTCCAGCCGCCCAGCACGATCACCAGCTCGGCCAGCAGCACCGCGCCGACAGCCAGCCCGACCGGCAGATAGCGCTGATAGCCACTGCGCAGCTCGGTGAAGTTGATGTCCAGCATCATGACGATGAACAGGAACAGCACCGCCACCGCGCCGACATAGACGATGACCAGGATCATCGCCAGGAACTCGGCACCGGCCAGCACGAACAGCGCCGCGGCGTTGAAGAAAGCCAGGATCAGGAACAGCACGGAGTGCACGGGATTGCGCGCCGACACCACCATGGCGGCCGAGACCAGCAGAATGGCGGCGAACACGTAGAACAGGAGAGCGGCGATCATCGCACGCTCCCGCCCGACCAGTGGTGTTGGGTGCTCATGCTCTTTCTCTCGGGCTCAGCGGTACGGAGCGTCCATCTCGAGGCGACGGGCCAGTTCGGGTTCCCAGCGGTCGCCGTTCTCGAGCAGTTTCTTCTTATCGTAGAGCAGCTCTTCGCGCGTTTCGGTAGCGAACTCAAAATTCGGCCCCTCGACGATGGCGTCCACCGGGCAGGCCTCTTCGCAGAGGCCGCAGTAGATGCACTTGGTCATGTCGATGTCGTAGCGGGTGGTCCGCCGCGATCCATCATCGCGCGGCTCAGCCTCGATGGTGATGGCCTGGGCCGGGCAGATCGCTTCGCACAGCTTGCAGGCGATGCAGCGCTCCTCGCCGTTCGGGTAGCGGCGCAGCGCGTGCTCACCCTTGAAGCGCGGGCTGATCGGGCCCTTCTCGTACGGGTAGTTGATGGTGGCCTTGCGCTTGAAGAGGTAGCTGAAGGTCAGCGCCATGCCGCTGAGCAGTTCGCCCATCAGCAGGCCGCGCGCGGTGCGGTCGAGGAACGCCATCAGCGGGCTCCGTTTCGGTCAGGCATGGGGCAGCCACCCGAACGCCAGCAGCGCGCCCGCCGTGATCACCAGCCAAAGGAGGGAAAGCGGCAGAAACACCTTCCAGCCCAACCGCATGAGCTGATCGTAGCGATAGCGCGGGAAAGTGGCGCGCACCCACAGGAAGACGAACAGGCAGGCGCAGATCTTGAGGATCAGCCAGATCGGCCCAAGCACCGGCAACAGCCCGAACGGCCCGTACCAGCCACCCAGGAACAGGATGCTGGTCATCGCACTCATCAGGAACATGTTGGCGTATTCGCCCAGGAAGAACAGGCCGAACGCCATGCTGCTGTANNCGCACGACGTCGTTCAGGTTCAGGCTGCCGACGCAGAGCAGCACCGAGACGAGGACAAAGCCCATCGAGACTTCGTAGCTGACCATCTGCGCCGCCGACCGCAGCGCCCCCAGGAAGGCGTATTTCGAGTTGCTCGCCCAGCCCGCGATGACGATGCCATAGACGCCGAGCGAGGAAATCGCGAACAGATAGAGTACGCCGACGTTGATGTCGGCGATCGCCCAACCGTCGTTCACCGGCACCACTGCCCAGGCGATCATGGCGAGCGAGAACGTCAGCATCGGCGCCATCAGGAACAGCACGCGGTTGGCGCCGGTCGGAATCACGGTTTCCTTCATCACCATCTTGATGGCGTCGGCGAAGGGCTGAAACAGGCCGAACGGTCCGACCACGTTCGGACCCTTGCGCAGCTGCATGGCCGCCAGCACCTTGCGCTCGGCGTAGGTGAGGTAGGCGACGCCGATCAGCAACGGCACCAGGATGGCCAGCGCCTTGACCACGGTGAGCACGAGGATGCCGAGCGGGGTGGCGAGGAATGCAGTGAGAAATGCGACCATCGCGGGTTACTCCGCCGCCTGCGCCGGCGCCGGCGCATGAACCCGGGTGCACTCGGCCATGGTCGGACTGGCGCGGCTGATCGGGTCGGTCTGGTAGTAGTTGTCGATCCACGGTGCAAAGGCGGCACCGCGCATCCGCCCGGGATCGCCGGCGGGGCCGGTGGTGTCGGCGCAGCCGAAGCGCGGCAGGATGTCGATGCGGGCGAACACGGGGTTCACCCGCTCCAGCCGCGCCCGCAGCGCCGCGATGTCGTCGTATGGCAGGGTGCGGCCGACATAGGCACTGAAGGCGCGCAGGATCTTCCAGTCCTCGCGCGCCTCGCCTGGCGGATAGACCGCAAGCGCGCCGAGCTGCACACGGCCTTCGGTGTTCACATAGGTGCCGTTCTTCTCGGTGTAGGCCGCGCCGGGAAGAATAACGTCAGCACGGGCGGCGCCGCAGTCGCCGTGGCTGCCCTGATAGACGACGAAAGTATCGCGGCCGATGGCAGCGGTGTCGAACTCGTCGGCGCCGAGCAGCCACAGCACGTCCACGCCACCGTCCAGCATCTGCCCGAGCGACTTGCCGCCCCGACCCGGCAGGAAGCCCAGATCCAGCGCACCGACACGCGCGGCCGCGGTATGCAGCACATTGAAGCCGTGCCACTGGGGAGAAAGCATGCCAGTGGCGGCGGCGAGCTGCCAGCAGGCCGCCAGCACGTCGGCACCATCCGGCCGCGCCAGCGCGCCCTGGCCGAGGATCAGCATCGGCTGCTTGGCCACCCTCATAACGTCGGAAAAAGCCTGCCGGCCGCCCAGCAACGCCGCAATGGTCTCCGGCCCGTCGCCGATGTGATCGAAACCATAGGTGAGATCTGCATCCGCGCCGATCAGCGCAATCGGGAAGCCGCCTTGCAGCCAGCGCTTGCGGATGCGTGCGTTGAGCAGCGGCGCCTCGCGGCGCGGGTTGGCCCCGACGATCAGCAGCGCATCCGCCGCTTCGATACCGGCAATGGAAGTGTTGAACGTGTAGAAATCGCGGCGCCCGGCGTCGGCGTGCGCACCGTCCTGGCGGCAGTCGAGGTTAGCCGAGCCGAGCGCGGTGAACAGGTCCTTCAGCGCCAGCATGCTCTCGGCATCGGACAGATTGCCGGCGAGCGCGCCGATGCGACGGCCATCAACGCACCGCAGCTTCGTCTCGATAGCGGCAAAGGCTTCTGGCCATGAGGCGCGTTGCAACGCGCCATCGCGGCGCACCCAGCAACTGTCCAGCCGCCGCCGCTTCAAGCCATCGACGGAAAAACGGCTCTTGTCGGCCAGCCACTCCTCGTTGACGTCCTCGTTGATGCGCGGCAGCACGCGCAGCACCTCGGTCCCACGGCTGTCGACGCGGATGGCGGCGCCGACCGCATCCAGCACATCCACGCTGTCGGTCTTCTTCAGTTCCCACGGCCGCGCCACGAAGGCATAGGGCTTGGAGGTCAGGGCACCGACCGGACAGATGTCGATCAGATTGCCGGAAAGCTCCGAAGACAGCGCCTTGGCCACATAGGTGCCGACCTCCATGCTCTCGCCGCGTGCGGTGGCGCCAAGCTCGGAAACGCCGGCGATCTCGGTGGAAAACCGGATGCAGCGCGTGCAGTGGATGCAGCGTGTCATCACCGTCTTCACCAGCGGGCCTAGATCCTTGTCCTTCACCGCGCGCTTGTTTTCGGCGTAGCGCGAATGATCCGTGCCGTAGCCCACGGCCTGGTCCTGCAGGTCACACTCGCCGCCCTGATCACAGATCGGACAGTCCAGCGGGTGGTTGATGAGCAGGAATTCCATCACCCCGCGGCGCGCGGCGCGCACCATCGGCGTATCGGTGTGCACCACCATGCCGTCGGCCACTGGATAGGCACAGGAAGCAAATGGCTTCGGCGGCGTCTTCTCGATCTCCACCAGGCACATGCGGCAATTGCCGGCCACCGAAAGCCGGTCGTGGTAGCAGAAGCGCGGGATTTCGACCCCCGCGGCCTCGCAGGCCTGCAATACGTTGGAGCCGTTCGGGACTTCTACGTCGATGCCGTCGACGGTGACTTTCGCCATGCTCCTACTCCGCCGCCATGCGGGCCGGCGTCGCGGCGCGGCCGGATTTGTACTGGGCGATCCGCTCCTCGATCACCGGACGGAAATGCCGGATCAGGCCCTGGATCGGCCATGCCGCCGCGTCGCCGAGAGCGCAAATCGTGTGGCCTTCGACCTGGCGCGTCACCTGCTCCAGCGTATCGATTTCCTCCGGCTCGGCGCGGCCCTGCACCATACGGTTCATTACCCGCATCATCCAGCCCGTGCCTTCGCGGCAGGGCGTGCATTGGCCACAGCTCTCGTGCTTGTAGAACTGCGAGAGGCGGGCGATCGCGCGGATGATGTCGGTGGATTTGTCCATCACGATGACGGCGGCGGTGCCAAGCCCCGACTTCACGTCGCGCAGACCATCGAAATCCATCAGTACGGTGTCGCACACACTCTTCGGGATCACCGGCACCGACGATCCGCCCGGGATCACCGCCAGCAGATTGTCCCAGCCGCCGCGCACGCCGCCGGCGTAGGTGTCGATCAACACGCGCAGCGGAATGCCGAGTTCTTCCTCCACGTTGCACGGCTTGTTCACGTGCCCCGAGATGCAGAACAGTTTTGTTCCCGAATTCCGGGGCCGGCCGAGGGCAGAAAACCAGGCGGCGCCGCGGCCCAGGATGGCCGGCACCACCGCGATGCTCTCGACGTTGTTTACCGTGGTGGGGCAACCATAAAGACCGACCGCCGCCGGGAAGGGCGGCTTCAGCCGCGGCATGCCCTTCTTGCCCTCGAGGCTCTCCAGCAGCGCGGTTTCCTCACCGCAGATGTAGGCCCCGGCGCCACGATGAAGGTGGAGGGAAAAATCCCAGCCGGAGCCGCATGCGTTGCGGCCGATCAGGCCGGCATTGGTGGCCTCGTCGATGGCACGTTGCAGCACCACCGCTTCATTGTAGAACTCGCCACGAATGTAGATGTAGCAAACATGCGCCCGCATGGCGAAGGAGGCGAGCAGGCAGCCCTCGATCAGCTTGTGCGGATCGTGGCGGATGATGTCGCGATCCTTGCAGGTGCCGGGCTCGGATTCGTCGGCGTTCACCACCAGATAGTGCGGCCGCGGTCCCTCCTGCTTCGGCATGAACGACCATTTCAGCCCGGTCGGGAAGCCGGCGCCGCCACGGCCGCGCAGGCCCGACGCTTTCATCTCGTCCACCAGGGCGTCGGGACCACGCGCCATGATCGCCGCCGTGCCGTCCCAGTCACCGCGGGCACGTGCCCCCATCAGATAGGGGTCATGCAGCCCATAGAGATTGGTAAAGATCCGATCCTTATCGCTCAGCATGCCTTCACTCCGCCTTCTCGAAGGAGAGCGAGGTCAATGTTGTCGGCCCACCCTCGGGCGCGGAGGTTTGTCGCCCCTTCACCGAACCTGGCTCCGGGTGCTCGCCACGCTTCAGCGCCGCCAACAGGCGCTCGGTGCTCTCGGCGTCCATGTCCTCGTAGAAATCGTCGTTCACCTGCAGGATAGGCGCGTTCACGCAGGCGCCCAGGCATTCCACCTCGGTCATGGTGAACATCCCGTCCGCGCTGGTTTCCTTCCAGTCCGTGATACCGGTGGCGCGGCGGCAGGCATGCGCCACCGCGTCCGAACCGCGCAGCCAGCACGGTGTGGTGGTGCAGACCTGCAGGTTGTACTTGCCCACCGGCGCGGTGTTGAACATCAGGTAGAAAGTGGCGACCTCGTAGACGCGGATCGGCGCCATGTCGAGCCGATGGGCGACCGCGTCCATGGCCACGCGCGGCACCCAGCCGCTGCCGGTGACGCGCGCCATCTGCCGCTGCACCAAATCGAGAAGCGGCAGCACCGCGCTGGCCTGTTTGCCCGCTGGGTACTTGGCCAGGATGCGCGCGATCGTGGCCTCGCTCGCGGCGTCGAAGCTGAAGCTGTCTGGCTCCGGCGCGTGTGCGGTGCCTTCGGTCCCTACTGCCATGTCGTTACCTGTCGATCTCGCCAAACACGACGTCGAGCGATCCGATGATCGCACAGCAATCGGCCAGCATGTGTCGCTTTGCCAGCACATCAATCGACTGCAGGAACGCGAACCCGGTCGGGCGGATCTTGCAGCGATAGGGGCGATTGGTGCCATCTGCCACCAGGTAGACACCGAATTCGCCCTTCGGTGTCTCCACCACCGTGTAGGTGGCGCCGGACGGCACGTGAAAGCCCTCTGAGTAAAGCTTGAAATGGTGGATCAGCGCTTCCATTGAGCGCTTCATCTCGGCGCGCGTCGGCGGCGCGAACTTGTGGTCCTGCACCTTCACCGGACCCGGTTTCATCTTCGCCAGGCACTGGCTGATGATCTTGACGCTCTCGCGCATCTCCCAGACGCGCAGCAGGTAGCGGTCGTAGCAATCGCCATTGCGTCCCACCGGCACCTTGAAGTCCAGCCGGTCATACATCTCGTAGGGCTGCGCGCGGCGCAGATCCCACGGCACGCCGGAGGCACGCAGCGGTGGACCGGAAAAGCCCCAGGCCAGCGCCGTCTCGGCATCGATCACGCCGATATCCACCGTGCGCTGCTTCCAGATCCGGTTGGCGGTGAGCAAGCCCTCCAGATCGTCGATGAAACCTGGGAAAACCTCGGTCCAGGCGGCGATGCGCTCCTCCAGCCCNNCCGGAGGCGGCCTCGTAGAACTCCATCAGCTTCTCGCGCTCCTCGAAGCCCCACAGCGCCGGCGTGATGGCGCCGACATCGAGCGCATACGAGGTGACGTTGAGCAGATGGTTCAGCACCCGCGTGATCTCGGAGAACAGCGTGCGGATCCACTTGGCACGCTCGGGCGCCTCGATGCCCAGCAACTTCTCGGTGGCGAGCACGAAAGCGTGCTCCTCCGACATCGGGCTGCAGTAGTCCAGCCGGTCGAAATACGGCACCGCCTGGATGTAGGTTTTGTACTCGATCAGCTTCTCGGTACCGCGATGCAGCAGGCCGATATGCGGATCGGCACGCTCCACCACCTCGCCNNCCGAAATTCAGCGCGTGGCCGTCGAATTCCACGCTTTTCGTCACCGGCGCGTCGGTTCCGCTCACGATCCGGCCCCCTCCACCCGCCCGTCGCGGGCTTTTTCGTCCCCCGGCAGGCTCGTCATCGCCTCCCACGGAGACAGGAAGTCGAAACTGCGAAAATCCTGGGTCAGCCGCACCGGCTCATAGACGACCTGCTGGCGCTCCTCGTCGTAACGGACCTCGACATAGCCGGTGAGCGGGAAATCCTTGCGCAGCGGGTGCCCCTCGAAACCGTAATCGGTGAGGATGCGGCGCAGATCGGGCTGGCCCTCGAAGATGATGCCGAACAGATCCCAGGCTTCGCGCTCCCACCATGTCACCGCCGGCCAGATGGTCCAGACCGATGGGACCGGGTGCTGCTCGTCGGTGGCCACGATCACCCGCAACCGCTGATTGAGCGACACCGACAACAGGTTGTACACCACGTCGAAGCGTTCGGCGCGCTCCGGCCAGTCCACCCCGCACACATCCATGCACTGCTCGAAGGCGAAGCGCCTGTCGTCGCGCAGCGCGGTCATCAGGCCGAGCAATTGTTCGCGCGCCGCCGACACGACCGGCTCGTCCTTCTCGAGATACGTACGCAGCACGCCGGGCATGCCGGCAATGGCGGCGAGCAGGCCGGCCTGCGGCGTGGGCGCCTCCTGCGCCTCAGCCACGGAGAATGGTCCCGGTCCGACGGATCTTCTTCTGCAACTGCATGATTCCGTATACCAGCGCCTCGGCCGTGGGTGGGCAGCCCGGGACATACACGTCCACCGGCACCACGCGGTCGCAGCCGCGCACCACGGAATAGGAATAGTGGTAATAGCCGCCGCCATTGGCGCAGCTGCCCATGCTGATCACCCAGCGCGGCTCCGGCATCTGGTCGTAAACGCGGCGCAGCGCGGGGGCCATCTTGTTGGTCAGCGTGC
>PLTJ01000074.1 GCA_003164455.1 Acetobacteraceae bacterium | reverse complement strand
GAGTTCCTGTGCGGCATTCCGGGCACCATCGGCGGCGCGGTGGCGATGAACGCCGGCGCCTTTGGCTGCGATGTTTCGGACTGTCTGGACTGGGCGGAGATCGTGACCCGATCCGGCGAACTGGTGCGCTGCGAGTCGCCTGCGCTGGGCTTCGAGTACCGGCACGCCTCGCTGCCGCCGGGCGGGGTGGTGGTGCGGGTCCGGTTGCGCGCCCGGCGCGGCGAGGTGGCCGTCATCGCCGCGCGCATGGCGGAGATCCGGACCGCCCGCGANNCCGGGGATGAAGGCGTGGGAACTGATCGCCGCCGCCGGCTGCCGCGGGCTCACCCGCGGCGGCGCGCAGGTGTCTGAAAAGCACTGCAACTTCCTGATCAACACCGGCGGCGCGAGCGCCGCGGACATTGAGGAACTGGGCGAGGAAGTGCGGCGGCGCGTGCAGGCCGCCAGCGGTGTGGTGCTGGAATGGGAGATCAGGCGGATCGGCGTGCCGGGCGGTGACGTGGCGGCGCCCCCTCCCCTTCCTCAAGGAGGGGAACAATGAAGAAAGTCGCTGTGCTGTACGGGGGGATTTCCACCGAGCGCGAGGTTTCCCTGACCTCCGGGACGCAGGTGATCGCGGCGCTGCGGCAAGCCGGCTACGACGTTGTCCCGATCATGGTGGGCGACGATCTGCGCGCCGTGATCGCCGCGCTGGAGCCGCGGCCGGATGCCGTGTTCAACGCCCTGCACGGCCGCTTCGGCGAGGACGGCGCGATTCAGGGCGTGCTGGACTGGCTCGCCATCCCGTACACCCACTCCGGCGTGCGCGCGTCCGCCCTCGCCATGGACAAGGCGGCGGCGAAAGCGGTGTTCGCGGCGGCCGGGCTGCCGGTGGCGCAAGGGCGCGTGATGGACATCGCCGCCCTGGAGCACGACGATCCGCTGCCGCTGCCCTACGTCATCAAGCCGGTGAACGAGGGCTCCTCGGTCGGCGTGGAGATCATGCGCGCCGGCGGCAATCGCCGCGCCGCCGTGGTGACGGGCTGGCGCTTCGGCGCGCAGGTCATGGTGGAAGAATTCATCCCGGGCCGCGAACTCACCGTCGGCGTCATGGGCGACCACGCCCTGGCGGTGACGGAAATCGTCGCCAGGGCGAACACCTTCTACGACTACGAATCCAAATACGCCGACGGCGGCTCGCGGCATGTCGTGCCGGCGGCGATCCATCCCGACAGCTATGCCCAGGCACTCGACCTGGCGCTGGCCGCGCATCGCGCGCTGGGCTGCCGCGGCGCNNTGCTGGAAGTGAACACGCAGCCCGGGCTGACGCCCACCTCGCTGCTGCCCGAACAGGCCGCGTACCGGGGCATGAGCTTCCCGAAGCTGTGCGCCTGGATGGTGGAGAACGCCACATGCCGCGCGTGAAGCAGCCCGTCCACGCGCTGCCGCCGCCGCATATGCCGGGCCGGCCCGGCCGCGGGCGACTGCTGTGGCGGCGGCTGCGCCGCCTGGTGTGGTGGCCCGGCATCGTCCTGTGCGGCCTGCTGGGCGTGGCGTTTGCCGGCTACAGCGGCCTGCAGACGATCGGCCAGGGCGGGAGTTTCCGCGAGCGGCTGTTGGAGGCGACGGCACACCTCGGCCTGCGCGTGCAGGAAGTGACCATCGAGGGACGGCAGAAAACGCCGGAGTCCCTGCTGCGCGCGGCGCTGGGCGTGCGCACCGGCGATCCGATCCTGGGCTTCTCGCTGGCCGATGCGCGCGCCCGCATCGAGACCATCAACTGGGTGCAGGGCGCCACCATCGAGCGGCGTCTGCCCGGCACCATCGTGGTGCAGTTGCAGGAACGCCGGCCGTTCGCGGTGTGGCAGCACCAGGGCCGCTTCGTGCTGATCGACCACGCCGGCAACACGGTCACCGATTCCGACGTCGCCTCGTTTGCCACCCAGGTGCCCTTGGTGGTGGGCCTTGGCGCGCCGGCGGCGGCAGCCAGCCTGATCGACGCGCTGTCGGCCTATCCGCTGATCATGAGCCGCATGGTAGCGGCGGTGCGGGTGGGCGAACGGCGCTGGAACCTGCGCATGAACAACGGCGCCGACGTGCTGCTGCCCGAAGGCGCCGAGGCGCCGGCGCTGGCCAAACTGAAGGAGCTGCAATCGACCTACTCCCTGCTCGACCGGCCGCTACAGGAGGTCGATCTGCGCCTGCCCGACCGGCTGGTGATACGGCCACAGCCCGTCAAGACCGACAGCAAGGACGCCGACAAGGCGGGGCGTAAACCGACGTGAGGGAGCCGAGATGAACGACATGCCGCGTCGCGTGCTGCCGCCAGCCATCGAGGCGATGGAGCCACCGGCTCGTGCGCGTTCACGGCCGTCGGGCACGTTCGGCGTGCTCGATATCGGTACCACCAAGATCGTCTGCATCATCGGCCGGGTGGAGTCGGACGGCGGCCTGCGCGTGCTGGGCTTCGGCTGGCAGAAGGGGCGCGGCGTGCGCGGCGGCGGCATTACCGACATCGAGGACGCCGAGCGCGCCATCCGCGCCGCCGTCGGCGAGGCCGAGGAGATGGCCGGCACCCGGCTGCGCGAGGTCACCGTGAACCTCTCCTGCGGCCAGCCCGAGAGCCGGCTGTTCAACGTGCAGTGGCCGGTCGGCGGGCGCGCGGTGAACGAGGCGGATATCCGGCGCCTGCTGCAGGAAGGCCGCGCCCGCGCCGCCAGCGACGGGCGCGAGATCATCCACGCGCTGCCGCTGACCTTCACCGCCGACGACACCCAGGGCGTCGTCGATCCGCGCGGCCTGTACTGCGAAACCCTGACCACACGGCTGCATGTCGTTGACGCCCTTTCCACCGCGCTGCGCACCTTGGGCGCCGCGATGGCGCGCTGCGACCTCGACATCGCCGAGCTGGTCTCGGCGCCGATGGCGGCGGGGCTGGCAACGCTGGTCGAGGACGAGAAACAACTCGGTGCCACCGTGCTCGACATGGGCGGCGGCACCACCGGCATGGCGGTGTTCGCCGAGGGCCAGTTGCTGCACACCGCGCAGCTTCCGATCGGCGGCGTGCATGTCACCAACGACATCGCGCGCGGCCTGTCGACGCCGGTGGCGCACGCCGAGCGGCTGAAGACGCTGTACGGCAGCGCCCAGTCGAGCCCGGACGACGAGCGGGAAATGCTGCCGGTGCCGATGGTCGGCGAGGAAGAGCACCAGATCGCCAAGGTGCCGCGCAGCATGGTGGTGAACATCATCCGTCCGCGCCTGGAAGAGACCTTCGAGATGGTGAAGGAACGGCTGGACGGCTCGGGACTCGGGCGGGTCGCCGGGACGCGCGTGGTGCTGACCGGAGGCGCCAGCCAGCTTTCCGGCGCCCGCGAAATGGCGTCACGCATCCTTGGCCGCACGGTACGGTCGGGCAAGCCGTCACGCGAACAACGCGCCTTCGGCACCTCACGCGAACAACGCGCCTTCGGCACCTCGGCCCTGCGCGACCTGCCCGATTCGGCCTGCGGACCGGCCTTCGCAACGGCGGTGGGCCTGTTGGCCTGGGCGGCCGGCGAAGGCCGCTCGCTGCATGACATCAACCCGGAAGCCGAACGACCCGGCGGCTGGGTGGGTCGCATCGTTAATTTCTTGCGCGAGCGCGTGTAATGCAGACGCGAATCGGAAACCTCTTTTACAAGCAAACCCTCCCGGGGGGAGATATGCCATGACCCTGAACCTGACGATCCCGCAGAACCTGCACACCGACTTCACTCCACGCATCACCGTGATCGGTGTTGGCGGCGGCGGAACCAACGCTGTCGACAACATGATCGCGCTGGACCTGCAGGGCGTCGAGTTCGTGGTGGCGAACACNNGAAGGCACCCACATGGTGTTCATCACCGCCGGCATGGGCGGCGGGACCGGCACCGGGGCGGCTCCGGTGATCGCACGCATGGCGCGCGAGAAGAACATCCTCACCGTCGGCGTGGTGACCAAGCCGTTCACCTTCGAGGGCCAGCGCCGCGCCCGCGCCGCCGATGAAGGCATCATCGAACTGCAGCAGTTCGTCGACACGCTGATCGTGATCCCCAACCAGAACCTGTTCCGACTGGCTAATGAGCGCACCGGCTGGCGGGAAGCGTTCAAAATGGCCGACAACGTCCTCTACATGGNNGAGATGGGCAAGGCGATGATGGGCACCGGCGAGGCCGACGGCGAGAACCGTTCGATCCGTGCCGCCGAGGCGGCGATCAGCAATCCACTGCTCGAGGATACCAGCATGGCCGGCGCCCGCGGCCTGCTGATCAACATCACCGNNTCGGTGGTGGCGACCGGCATCGACACGCCGATGGAGCGGACGATGGAACGCCCCAGGCTGGTAGCGATGGCGGGCGGCTCGGCTCAGGCCGACGTGCCCGCGACCGCCGAGCTCATCGAGGCGCCGATGAGCTTCGGGACGACTCCGCCGATGGGGATACGCTCGGCACCCCCCCCGGGCATGCTGCCGCAGTCCCGCCCGCAGACCGCGCGCGGGGCGACAGCTGGTGTCCCCGTTCCGCACATGGTGCCCTCCGCGCCGTTGCCGGGTGCCCCGGCCGCCATCCAGGCCCTGGAAACCGACTATGCCGCCGCGGCCGGCCTCGCCGACGAGCCGGTGGAGACATCCGTGGCGTCGCGCATGCCACCGCGACCGACCGTGCGGACGACGGCGCAGCCGCCACGCGCCAACGGCCTGTCCGGCGACGGCCAGGGCATCGGGGCGGCGCCGCAGCCGCCGCGTAGGAGCATCTTCAACATCGTCACCGGCGCCATCCGCGGCAGTCTGCCGGCGGCCCCGGTCAGCGTGCCGGTGCAGCCTGCCCGGGCCGAACCGTCGCTGCATGACGCACCGCGCGAGACACCGGTACGGGCCAACGTGCGACCGACCGCCGGCGAGGAGATGGGCATCGACATTCCCGCCTTCCTGCGCCGCCAGTCATCCTGACAGCGCGCCGATCGCGCGACGCGATGGCAACAATCCCCGGACGGTGCCCCGCCCTGCCCGGGGATTTTGTTGCAGGGGTTATTGCGCGGCCGCGGCAGGACGGCCGCGCAATGTTATATTTACTGTAATTTCAATTGGTTATGCTGTAATACGCGGCAATAATCATTGACTGGCCCCGCGGACCTGGCCTGCCTAGCCTTCGCTCACCGGCGCGGCTTAGGGGCGTCGGCTTGTGGCTTGGGCCTGATCGGCCCTAGGGGAAGACCGAGCGATGGATGGGTTGCCCGACGCCTTCCGCCTGGAGATGACCGGTCCGATGATGACCGGCCATGGCTTCGGCACACAGCGTACGCTTCGCTCGACCATTTCGTGCGTCGGCATCGGCCTGCACAGTGGACGCAAGGTGTCACTGACGCTGCGCCCGGCCCCCCCGGACAGTGGCATCGTGGTGCGGCGCACCGACCTGGGCCTGGAACTGCCGGCACGTTTTGACCACGTGGTCGATACCAAGTTGTGCACCGTGCTCGGCCTGCCCGACCAACCCGAAGTTCGGATCGGCACGGTGGAACATATCCTGGCAGCTTTGGCCGGCTGCGGCGTTCACAACGCCGTGCTTGAGGTCGATGCGCCGGAAATGCCGGTCCTGGACGGCTCGTCGAAGGATTTCGTGTTCCTGATCGACTGCGCCGGCATCGTCGAACAGGGCGTGCCGGTTGAGGCTATCGAGGTGCTGCGGCCGGTACGGGTGTCGCACGGCGACTCCTATGCCGAATTGCGGCCGGGTGCGTACGGGTTCGATATGTCGGTCTCCATCGCCTTCGATGCCGCCGCGATCGGCCGGCAGGCGCTGACCTTGCGGCTGGGACCGTCGGTTTTCCGCACCCGGCTGGCGCCGGCACGCACATTTGCCTTCGCCTCCGAAGTGGAACAGCTGCGCGCGGCCGGCCTGGCACGCGGCGGCAGCCTGGACAACGCCGTGGTCGTGGACGGGGGCAAGGTGCTGAACCCGGGCGGCTTGCGCATGACGGACGAGTTCGTGCGCCACAAGCTGCTGGACGCGGTGGGCGACCTGGCCCTGGCCGGGGCGGTGCTGCGCGGCCGCTACGTGGCACACCGGCCTGGCCACGCCCTGAACAACCGGCTGCTGCGCGCCCTGTTCGCCGACGCCGCCAACTGGCGGTTCGCGCCGCCGGCCGACACGATCGCAGGCTGGCAAGCCCGCCTGCCGGTAGCCGCAGCCCCGGCCTAGCCGCACAACGCACCGGAGCAAGCAACCAGGGGCTTTGCGCCTACGCCCTGCCTGCTCCCGGTATGGCATGGCCTTTCCTTCCCGTCGCCCATGCTATAAGCGCGGGGTGACAGGTGCTTGGTGGTGGCATTGACGATTCTCCAGACTTCCTTCCTTCGCTGCGCGGTGCTGGCCGGAGTGCTGGCGTTGCCGCTTGGTGCCTGCTCCGTGATGAACCATCTCAATCCGTGGACAGGCAAGGCCGACGAACTGGAGACAAAAGAGGACCCCACCACGGTGCCGGTGGAGGAACTCTACAATCGCGGCGTGGACTCGCTGGGCCGGCAGAACTACGCCACCGCGGTGACGCAGTTCGACCTCGTCGAGCAGAACTACCCCTATTCGACCTGGGCGGTGAACGCTCAGCTCATGCAGGGCTATACTGAATACCTGCGCCAGCATTACACCGACTCGATCGGTGTGCTGAACCGTTTCATCCAGCTGCACCCGTCCCATCGCGACATCGCCTATGCCTATTACCTGCGGGCACTGTGCTTCTACGAGCAGATCGTGGATATCAGTCGCGACCAGAAGGGCACGCTGGAGGCGATGGGCGCGTTGCAGGAAGTGGTGAACCGCTTTCCCGACAGCGCCTACGGGCGCGACGCGCGGCTGAAAATCGACCTCGCCCGCGATCACCTCGCCGGCAAGGAGATGGAGGTCGGACGGTTCTACCAGAGCCAGCATCTGTATGAGGCGGCGATCGGGCGATTCCAGCGCGTGGTGGACGACTTCCAGACCACCAACCATGTGCCCGAGGCGTTGCACCGGCTGACCGAGATCTACCTGACGCTCGGGCTGGTCGATCAGGCCCGCAAGACCGCTGCCGTGCTCGGTTACAATTACCCGGGCAGTCCCTGGTACAGCGACAGCTACAAGGACCTGGTGGGCAGCGGCGGGGCGGAAGTCGCGGACGGCGAGAAACCGCCGCCGCAGCCCGGCTTCTTCGCCCGCACCTTCGGGTCGATCTTCTAAGCCGGCATACCGGGAGGCGCGCTTGCTCACCGCGCTTTCGATCCGCGATGTGGTGCTGATCGAGCGGCTGGACCTGAGCTTCGGGCCGGGCCTGACCGTGATGACCGGCGAGACCGGCGCCGGCAAGTCGATCCTGCTGGACAGTTTTGTCCTCGCGTTGGGCGCGCGGGCCGAGCAGGGGCTGGTCCGCAGCGGCGCCGAGCAGGCCAGTGTGGCGGCCGCCTTCGCCCCGCCGCCCGGGCATCCGGTGTTCGCGCTGCTGGCCGAACAAGGCATCGAGGGCGAGGATGAGGTGGTACTGCGGCGGGTGCTGGGACGCGACGGCCGCAGCCGGGCCTTTGTCAATGACCAGCCGGTGGGGGCGGCGCTGCTGAAGCGGGTCGGCGCGCTGCTGGTCGAGATACAGGGCCAGCAGGACCAGATGGGGCTGGCCGATCCGTCCGGTCACGTGGCGCTGTTGGACGCCTTCGGCGTGGCACCGTCGCTGCGCGAAGCGGCGGCGCGGTGCTGGCGCGACTGGCGCGGTGCCGCCGCGGCCCTGGCGGAGGCGCGGGAATCCATGGCGGCGGCACGGCGCGACGAAGAGTGGCTGCGCCATGCGGTGGAGGAACTGGCCGGGCTGCGGCCCGGAGAGGGCGAGGAAGAACGGCTGGCGATCGAGCGGCAGGCGTTGCAGCAGGGCGAGAAACGCGCCGAGGCGATCGCCGCGACACTNNCGCAGCCCGGGTCCCGCCGCCGCCCTGCGCTCGGCGGCCCGCGCCCTGCAGCGCCTGCTGCCTGCCGAGCCGGCCCCCACCGACCCGATCGCCGCGGCGCTGGCGTCGCTGGAGCACGCCGAGGAGGCGCTGGCCGAGGCCGAGACGCTGCTCACCCGATTAGCCGAGACCTATGATGCCGATCCGCGGCGGTTGGAGCAGGCGGAGGAGCGGCTGTTCGCGCTGCGCGCCGCCGCCCGCAAGCACCAGGTGCCGGTGGCCGAGTTGCCCGGGTTGTTCGACACGCTGGCGGCGCGGCTGGCGGCATTGGAGACCGGGGCGACCCGAGTCGCGGAATTGCAGGCAGCGGCCGAGGCGGCGCGGGCGGCCTACGTGTCGGCCTGCGGACGGTTGTCGGAGGCACGGCGGGCGGCGGGCGGCAAACTGGACCGGGCGGTGGCCCGGGAATTGCCGCCGCTGCGGCTGAGCCGGGCGCGCTTCGTCACCGGCATCGCCGCGCTGGCGGAGACCGGGTGGGGCCCGGCCGGGGCGGATTCGGTGCGCTTCCTGATCGCCACCAACCCCGGCCAGGAGCCGGGTCCGCTGGCGCGGGTGGCCTCCGGGGGCGAATTGGCGCGGCTGACGCTGGCCCTGAAGGTGGTGCTGGCCGGCGCCTCGTCGGTGCCGACCCTGGTGTTCGACGAGGTCGATTCGGGGGTTGGCGGGGCCACTGCGGCGGCGGTGGGCGAGCGGCTGACGCGGGTGGCGGAGCGGGTGCAGGTGCTGCTGGTGACGCACAGCCCACAAGTGGCGGCGCGCGGGGCGGCGCACCTGCTGGTCACCAAGCTGACCGCGAAAGGACGGGCGGAAACCCGGGTGGCGAGCCTGGACGGGACGGCGCGGCGCGAGGAGATCGCCCGCATGCTGGCCGGCGAGACGGTGACCGAGGCGGCACGCGCGGCCGCCGACAGCCTGCTGGTCGGGGCAGCGTGAGGGGAACGATGGCGACGCAGGAAACCCCCGTCGAGGCGCTTGGCGAGGCGGCAGCCCGCACGGAACTGGCGGCACTGGCCGTCGAGATCGCGCGCCACGACCGCGCCTACCATGAGCGCGACGCACCAGAAATAACCGACGCCGACTACGACGCGCTGCGCCGACGCAACGCGGCGATCGAGGCACGCTTTCCCGCCCTCGTGCGGCCCGATTCGCCGTCGCTGCGTGTCGGCGCGGCGCCGGCGGGCGGGTTCGCCAAGGTCGCGCACGGGCTGCCCATGCTGTCGCTCGACAACGCTTTCGCTTCCCCCGATTTTGCCGAGTTCTGCGAGCGTGTGCGGCGCTTTCTCGGGTTGAAGGACGAGCGGCTGGCCTTCGTCGGCGAACCGAAGATCGACGGTTTGTCGATTTCGCTCACCTATGAGGCCGGAAAACTGGTGCGCGGAGCGACCCGGGGCGATGGGCTGGAGGGAGAAGATGTCACCGCCAATGTCCGCACCCTCGCGGCCATCCCGTCGCGGCTGCAAGGGCATGCGCCGGCCCGGATCGAAATCCGCGGCGAGGTGTTCATGACGAAAGCCGACTTCCTGGCGCTGAACGCGACCCAGGAGACGGCCGGGCAGAAACAGTTCGCCAACCCGCGCAACGCCGCCGCCGGCAGCCTGCGGCAACTCGACGCCCGCATCACCGCCGCCCGGCCGCTGTCGATGTTCGCCTATGCCATGGGAGAGGCGAGCGAAATCCCCGTCGATACCCACTGGCACTGGCTGGAACGGCTGCGCGACTGGGGGTTCGCGGTGAACCCGCTGTCGAAGCCGCTGGCCAGCGAGGACGCGGCGGCGGCGTTCCAGGCGGATATGGCCGAGCGGCGGGCCGCCCTGCCCTACGACA
>PLTJ01000077.1:10980-11109 GCA_003164455.1 Acetobacteraceae bacterium | reverse complement strand
AGGAAAGCAGGCGGGTCAGCATGCGAAATCCCCCAGGATAATGAACTCCGTACGTTAGTCCGATCGCGCTCCGGCGCAAGCGCGCCGGGGGGATTGCCCCATAAGCGCGAAGATTAAGACCAGGGCGCT
>PLTJ01000077.1:0-10973 GCA_003164455.1 Acetobacteraceae bacterium | reverse complement strand
GGTCCAGGGCAGCGCCCTGGTCTTATCTTCGCGCTTATGGGGTATTGCCGCTCTCGATCCGGAACTGTTCAAGCAATACTTCTTGACCGGGGTAGAGACGCTGCGCACCCAGGACCCCAGATTACTCCGCCGAACCGCATAGGACGTTCACTCGATTCCCCTGGGACGGCGCGGCCGCACCATTGCGTGCTACACGACCGGGTGGTAACAAATACTTGTATTGCTGAGCCATATGCACATCGGGGTGCCGGTGGATGGTTGGTTGAAGCGGTACCGAACGGTGCAGGACGAAGCAGATGGCAAACGAATCCGGTCCGAAAGCCAGCGGTCACCATGATCGTTGCGATGCGCATTTTCATGTGTTCGGTCCTCCATCGGCATATCCCGTCGGTCCGAATCTGCGCTATGCGCCGCCACTCGCCACGTTCGAGGACTACACCGCGCATGTCAGGGCGTTCGACATCGGCCGCTTCGTTTTCGTTCAGCCCAGCGCTTACGGACGCGACAATTCGTGCCTGCTGGACGCGATGCGCGCCTGTGGGCCGGCGGTCTGCCGCGGCATCGTCGACATCGACGAGGACGCCCCGGACAGTCTACTGGCCGAATTGGACGCGGTGGGTGTGCGGGGCGTGCGCATCAATGTCCGCCCGATCAAACCCCCGGAGCCCGGCTTCTCGGCCACCATGCTGCCGCGCATCGCCCGACTCGCCGCCCGCTGCAAGGAGCTGGGGTGGCACCTGGATTTCCTGACGCCGGGCTGGCTGACGACGGAACTGCTGCCGGTTCTGCGCGACCTGCCGGTGGACTTCTCGATCGCCCACATGGGCATGTACCTGGCCGCGGATGGCGCCACCAACCCCGGCTTCATGGGTCTGTTGGACCTGTTGCGCAACGGTCGCCACCACGCCTGGATCAAGCTGACCGGGGCCTATCGGATATCCCGGCTCGCCGACTACGCCGACATTGCCCCGATGGCGCGCGCACTGTTCGCCGCGGCACCCGACCGCCTGATCTGGGGCAGCGACTATCCCCACGTGTCCTTCCAGCAGCATCATACCGACCGGCTGTTCGCCCTGCTCGGTGAATGGTTTCCCGACCCGCACGATGTCGAGCGCGTGCTGGTCGACAACCCCGCCCGGCTCTACGGGTTCTGATCAAAGGGAAGGCCGCAACCTGGTTCGACCGGCCCCCGCGCGGCAGGCCGCCGCATGAGGGGAACAGGACCCGCGGGAGGCGGCGCGTTGGTCTGTGGCTGATGCCGTTTGTGGTGCGGCATTGCGGAGGATACCGCATAGGCGCACGCCGGCTTGAGAAGCGTGCGGCACACCACGACAATGCACGCCGCACCAGGGAGGGGCTACCATGTCCGGACTCAGTGAGATTCTGCGCAACCACCTGAAGGAGAAACTGGCGCGCGGCGAAGTCGCGGCGTCCATGATCGTGCGGCTGTGCCGCGGCGTCGAGATCGCGCAGATCGCGAAAACCGCCGGCTTCGACACGCTTTATGTCGATATGGAGCACAATACGCTGTCGATCGGCGAGGCCTGCCAGATCTGCGTTGCCGCGCAGGCGATCGGCATCACGCCGCTGGTGCGCGTGCCGGCCAATACGCCTGACTACATCGGCCGCGTGCTGGACGGCGGCGCCATGGGGGTGATCACGCCGCATATCCGTTCCGCGGACGAGGCGCGCAGGATGGTGAAGCTGGTGAAGTTCCCACCGATAGGGGATCGTTCTGCGGCGGGCGCCATGCCGCAACTTCAGTATCGCAGCTTCCCCCCCGCCGAGACCAATGCGGCGATGAACGCCGCCACCATGCTGGTGGTGATGCTGGAGACGGTGGCCGCGCTGGAGCATGTCGAGGAGATCATCGCGGTGGACGGCGTCGATATGCTGCTGGTCGGCAGCAACGACCTGAGCAACGAAATGGGCATCACCGGCCAATACGACCACCCGCGGCTGCGCGACGCATTCGGGCGCGCCATCGCGGCGGCGCGGGCGGTGGGCAAGCATGTCGGTATCGGTGGATTGGCGTCGCGCAACGACCTGATGGCGCAGTTCGTGAAGATGGGCGCGCGCTACGTGTCCACCGGCACCGACATGGGGTTCCTGCAGGCAGCGTGCGCGCAGAAGGCGAAGTTCGTGCGGGATACGACGGTTTAGCCGTTCTTAGTCAGGGTATGGCAGGGATTCGCCGGCGCGTTCCGTAACCGGCGCAAAGGCCGGGCGCGGGGTGATGTCCGGGTTTCCCCCGCCGCCCTGTCTTGTCCGACGATGACCCGGTCCTACCACAGACCAAGCACTTTCCACCAAAGCGGTCCGACCCCAAGCCACACGACGAGGTTTACCACCGTGACCAGGAATCCTTGTTTATACCAGGTCAACTGATCCACGTATCCAGCCTGGTAGAAGATGGCCGCCCCGGCGCAACTGTAGTTTGTGACTGTTGCAGACAGGCTTGAGGCAACTGCAAGAGCAAAAGCCGCGAGGAAGGGCGGCGTTCCGGCTGCCGCGGCAATCGTTACAAAGGCGGCGTACAGCAGGACGACACGGGGAGTAAGGCCCGCGAATCCGTAGTGGGCGTAGAAGTAGATCAGTACGACAAGTATCCAGGTTACCGGCCACGGCATGCCGGCCAGCGGGGCCGCCGCGATGGATGCGAACCAGCCGAAGAACCCGTACTTGGCAAGGATTCCTGCCAGTCCGATAATTCCGCCAAGCCAGATGAAGCTGTCCCAGGCAGCCTTCTCTTCCAACACATCCCGCCAGGTTATGACGGAGGTCATGAGCATGAGTGCCATTCCGAGCATGGCAATAAAAGTTGCGTCCAGATTCGTGTAAATGGAAGTGGACCAGAGTCCCAATGTCAGGACAAAAATGGCAAACATAAATTTTTCGCGGATGGTTAAAGGCCCCATCTTGGCAAGTTCTTCGGCGGCATGTACTTTTATCTGAGGAATGCTCTTTAGTTCCGGCGGATAGAAGTAATAAAGGAAGAGCGGAACTGCTACCAGGGAGACCAGGCCTGGCACTATCGTGGCCTCGAACCAGATCCCCCAGTCGATATTGACCTTCAGAGTCTTGAAGGCAAGTTGCGCCATCAGAGGGTTGGACACCATGGACGTCATGAACATGGCCGAAGTGACGCAGTCGGCACAGAACATTGACATGAACAGGAAGGAACCTGCTTTCCTCGATGTCGGCCCCGGTTCGGAACCGAGCGCTGAAGAAAGGCTTTTCACGATCGGAAACAGGATTCCTGCCTCGCGGGCAGTGTTGGACGGCGTGGCTGGCGACAGTATGAGATCAGCAATCGACAGGGCGTAGGACAGTTTCAATGTACTGTCTCCAATCGCCCTGGTCATCCAGTAGGCGATCCGCTTGCCGAGTCCGCTTTTGACGAATCCGATGGAAAACGTGAACGCGGTCAAGATCAACCAGATCGTCGGGTTGGCCCAGGAGGCGGTGAGCAGGTCAGTGAGGCCAACCAGTCCGACGCCGACAGCCACGACCATGCTCAGGATAACGACGGCCCCGTTCGGCAGCGGTTGCAGGATAAAACCAAGAATTGTCCCGGCAAACAGGGCAAAAAGGTGCCAGGCCTCGGGTTTGACGCCGGCTGGAACGGGTATCCACCACAGGATGGCGGCCGCAACGATACAAATGCAACCCCGTAGCGGTTTGCTGGACATAATTCACTCTCGTTTCAGGCTGTGGCGGGTTCGCCCGGATGGCGGCGGCCGGTGCTATCCGGCCGCTCGGGCGTAGGCCTCCAGCGGCGCGCAGGTGCACACCAGGTTGCGATCGCCGTAGATGTCGTCCACCCGCTTCACCGGCGGCCAGTATTTTGCCGCCGCCACCCAGGGCAGCGGAAAGGCGGCAAGCTGGCGCGAATAGGCGTGCGTCCAGACGTCGGCCGTCACCTCGCGGGCGGTGTGCGGAGCGTTCTTCAGCGGGTTGTCGGCACGGTCCAGGCGACCGGCGGCGATGTCGGCAATCTCGTGACGGATGGTGATCATGGCGTCGCAGAACCGGTCCAGCTCGGCCTGCGACTCACTTTCGGTCGGCTCGATCATCAGCGTGCCGGCCACCGGAAAGGACATGGTCGGGGCGTGGAAGCCGAAATCCTGCAGCCGCTTGGCGATGTCATCCACCTTCACGCCCGCCTCGGCCATAAAGCCCCGGCAGTCGATGATGCACTCGTGCGCCACCATGCCGTGAACGCCGGTGTACAGCACCGGGTAGTGTGGCCGCAGCCGGGCGGCGACGTAGTTGGCATTCAGAATCGCCACCTCGGACGCCCGCATCAGGCCGTCGGCGCCCATCATGCGGATATAGGCGTAGGAGATCGGCAGGATGAGCGCGCTGCCGAACGGCGCCGCCGCGACCGGGCCGTAACCGGTGGCCGGTCCGGCATCGTCGCGCAGCGGGTGGTTGGGCAGGTGCGGCAACAGGTGGGCGGCGACGGCGATCGGGCCGACGCCGGGGCCGCCGCCGCCATGCGGGATGCAGAAGGTCTTGTGCAGGTTCAGATGGCAGACGTCGGCGCCGATGCGGGCCGGGCTGGTCAGCCCGACCTGCGCGTTCATGTTGGCGCCGTCCATGTAAACCTGCCCGCCGCGGGCGTGGATGATGCGGCAGATCTCCATCACCTGCTCCTCGAACACGCCATGCGTGCTCGGGTAGGTGATCATCAGGCAGGCCAGCCGGTCGGCGTGCTGGTCGGCCTTGGCGACCAGGTCGGCGAGGTCGATGTTGCCGTCGTGGTCACAGGTCACCACCACCACGCGCAGCCCGGCGCTGGCGGCGCTGGCCGGGTTGGTGCCGTGCGCGCTGGACGGGATCAGGCAGACGTCGCGATGCGCCTGGCCGTTCGCCTCCTGGTAGGCGCGGATGGCCAGCAGCCCCGAATACTCGCCCTGGCTGCCCGCGTTCGGCTGCAAGGAGACGCCGGCGAATCCGGTGACCGCCTGCAACCACTGCGACAAGCGGTCGATCAGGGTCTTGAAACCCGTGGTCTGGTCGGCCGGCGCGAAGGGGTGGAGGTCGGAAAAACCGGGCAGCGTCACCGGGATCATTTCCGCCGTCGCGTTCAGCTTCATGGTGCAGGAACCGAGCGGGATCATGCTGCGGTTCAGCGCCACGTCCTTGTCCTCGAGGCGCTTGAGGTAGCGCAGCATCTCGTGCTCGGCGTGGTAGCGGTTGAACACCGNNCGATGCCGGTGGCGTCGATGCGGCGGAAGTTGAAGCCGGCCTGCAACGCCGCGTCCATGATGGACTCGGCGCGCTCTCCGGCTTCGATGGCAATGGTATCGAAGAAGCTGGCGTGGCGGACGGAAAGACCGGCGCGGACGGCGCAACCGGCGAGCAACCGGGCTTGCAGGTTGACCCGGCGGGCAATGACGCGCAGCCCCTCCGGTCCGTGCCAGACCGCGTACATGCCGGCCATCACGGCCAGCAGCACCTGGGCGGTGCAGATGTTCGAGGTCGCCTTCTCGCGGCGGATATGCTGCTCGCGGGTTTGCAGGGCGAGCCGCATGGCCGGGGCGCCGGCGGCGTCCTGACTGACGCCGACCAGACGGCCCGGCATGTGGCGCTTGAAGGCGTCGCGGGTGGCCATGTAGCCGGCATGCGGACCGCCGAAGCCCATCGGTACGCCGAAGCGCTGTGCCGAGCCGACCACCACGTCGGCGCCCATCTCGCCGGGGGGGGTCAGCAAGACCAGCGACAGCGGGTCAGCGGCAACGATGGCGAGCGCCTGAAGCGCGTGCGCCGCGTCGATTTCCGCACGCAAATCGCGCACCGCCCCGGTCGAACCCGGGTATTGCAGCAGCACGGCGAACGGCTTGGCCGCGCGGATGGCGTCCGCATCGCCGGGCGGCACATCGACCAGAATGAAACCGTGCGGTTTTGCCCGCGTGGCCAGCACGGCACGGGTCTGCGGATGCAGATCGGCGGCGACGGCGATGACGTCGCTCTTCGCGCGGGACAGCGCATGCGCCATCGACATCGCCTCGGCGGCGGCGGTGGCCTCGTCGAGCAGCGAGGCGTTGGCGATTTCCATCCCGGTCAGTTCGGTGATCAGGGTCTGGAAGTTCAGAAGAGCTTCCAGCCTGCCCTGGGCGAGCTCGGCCTGGTACGGCGTGTAGGCGGTGTACCAGCCCGGGTTCTCCAACACGTTGCGGAGAATGACCGGCGGCGTGTGGGTGCCGTGATAACCAAGTCCGATCAGCGACTTCTTCAGCACGTTGCGGGCCGCCAGGGCACGCAGCTCGGCGATGGCGCCGGCCTCGTCGATGGCGGGCGGCAGCGCCATCGGCTGCTGGGTGCGAATGCCCGCCGGNNCGATTTCGGGTTCGCTCGGGGCGATGTGCCGGGAGACAAAAGAATCAGCCGTCTCCAGCCCCGCCAGCTCGGCCAGCGCGTCCATCATTCGGTCTCCAGGAACGCCTCGTAGGTCGCTGCGTCCATCAGGGCGGCGAAGGCAGCCGGGTCGCTCGGCGCGAGTCGGAAAAACCAACCGCCGGTGGCCGCTTCGCGGTTGACCAGGGCAGGGTCGTCAACGATCGCCTGGTTGTTTTCGACGACCCGGCCGGCGATCGGGCAGTAGACATCGGAGGCGGCCTTCACGCTCTCGACGACGGCACACACCTCGCCGGCGGTCAGCTCGCGGCCGGGTTCGGGCAACTCGACGAACACCAGATCGCCCAGCGCCTCCTGCGCGTGGTCGGTGATGCCGACGGTGGCAATGCCAGCGTCGAGGCAAACCCATTCATGACTCTTGGTGAACCGGGTCTCGGACATCGGGGCTCTTCCTTCAGCGCACGTAGCGGTGGGGGACGAAAGGCATCGGGACGACGCGGGCGGGCAACGAGCGGCCGCGCACTTGCAGGCGCAACCCGGTGCCCTCGGCGGAGAGGTCGCGGCGGACATAACCCATGGCGACCGGAGCGTTCAGCGAGGGGGCGAAGCCGCCGGAGGTAACCGTGCCGGCGGCGGTGCCGTCTTCGGCGACGATGTTGGTGCCGGCGCGGGCGGGGGCGCGGCCCTCCGGGCGGATGCCGACCAGCATCCGCGCGCAGCCGTTCTGCAACTGGTCGCGGATGGCGATGTCGCCAGGGAAGCCCCCGTCGATCCGGCGGCGCTTGCCGATCACCCAGGCGATGCCGGCCTCGACCGGCGTGGTGAGTTCGTCGAGGTCGTTGCCATAGAGGCAAAGCCCGGCCTCCAGCCGCAGACTGTCGCGGGCACCCAGCCCGGCAGGCCCGACCTCGGGCTGGTCGAGCAGCAGGCGGGCCAGGCGGTCGACCAAATCGGCCGGGACCGAGATCTCGAACCCGTCCTCGCCGGTGTAGCCGGATCGCGACACCAGGCAGTCGATGCCGCCGATGCTCGCCGGTCCGAATCCCATGAACGGAAACGCGGCGGCCGCCGGGCCCAGCCGCGCCATGACGACGGCGGCGCCGGGCCCCTGCAGGGCCAGCAAGGCGCGGTCGTCGTGGCGTTGCAGGGTGACGCCGGCGGGCAGGTGCGCCTCGATATGGGGCAGGTCGATGTCGCGGCGGCTGGCGTTGACCACCAGGAACAGGTGGTCAGGGGTCAGGCGGGATACCATCAGGTCGTCGATGACGCCGCCGGCCTCGTTGGTCAGCACCGTGTAGCGCTGCCGGCCGGGCTTGAGGCCCTGGATGTCGCCAGGCACCAGCGCCTCCAGCGCCACGGTGCCGGCGCTGCCGTGCAAGCTGGCCTGGCCCATGTGGGAGACATCGAACAGCGCGGCGCAGCCATCGGCGCGGCAATGCAGGTGCTCGGCCAGTACACCGGCGCTGTATTGCACCGGCATCGACCAGCCGGCGAACGGCACCATGCGGGCGCCGAGCGCCTTGTGCAGCAGGTCCAACGGCGTGGTCTTCGGCGGGCTGGTCTCCGCCACTTCGGGTCCGATTTCGATTGACACGGGCTGGCTCCGCTCTCGGGTCGTCCTCCGGCCCGATGCCGGAAGAATGGGTCACAGTCGGACGTCTGACCTGACCCGTCGACCCCCCTCTGTCGCGGAACCTGAGAGATTCGGAGGGGCGGGCCCCGTCCTTACTCCGTCGGTGCGATCGGGCTGGCGCCCGACCGGCTTTCCAGAGATCCGTTCTCCCGCGCGGTCCTTTTGCCTGAGCGTTTCCGGGGGCCGGTTGCGCCTTCGGCGACCACCCGCCTCCGCCTGCCGGCGAGGACGGGAAGTTCTCTCCCGCGTGGGATAGTCGAACCCAGCCACCATGCCGGATCGCGGCCGCGAGTTCAAGCAATCGTGTTCGGCGGGTCCGACTTGCGTGGCACGCTGACCGCTGGTGGGTGTCGCCACGTCGGCGCGAAAGCCAAATCCGGCCTCAAGGCGTGGCGTGGCCGCGGTTGTAGGCAAGCTCCTCCGGCGTGAGCTGGAAACTGACCGTGATTTTGTAGGCGGCTGCCGATTTTTCCGGGCTGACCGGGAACAGCAGGGATGCCTCGGGGGTGGTCACGCCGACACGGTCGGCATTGGTGGGAAACTCGGCCCGCGCGGTGAAAATCTGCTTATCGCGGATGGTGTCGCCGTCGGATATGGCGAGGAAATAGGGCACATCCACTGTCCGCCCGTTCATCCCGGGCCCGCGAGCGAACGACATCGCCACCTGCAGCTTCGCCTCGACCTTGGTGTGCGCCTTGTCTGCCCAGTGGCATGTGGCCGGGACTGCGGCCAGATGGGCCTCCAGCACGAGGTCGGTGATGTCGCGGCCGGAGCCGGTGAATCGGGTGAGATCGGCGCCCTCCCTCAGCAGGGAAAGTTGCGGGCAGGCTGGCGCGAACACCTCGGATTTCGAGCAGGCGCCGAGCGATCCCGCCGCGGCGGCCAGCAGCATCAGTCCACGCAGTCCAGGGATTGCACCCCGCGCGCGCGTCCACACTCCTTGGGACAGGCAAGCCCGGGGACTCGGCGGCGTGCGGCTGGCAGGGTGAGGTAAGGGCATCCGCGACTCCAAATGAAGGGTAGGCATTTGTCCGATGAACCGATCACGACCATAGTGGGACGACCCAACGTCACGGACAATATGCCCAAAGCCTTCGCCGACAAGCCGCCGTTGCGCATACTGCTGGCCGCTCCGCGCGGCTTCTGCGCCGGTGTGGACCGGGCCATCCGCGTCGTCGAGGAGGCGTTGCGCCGTTACGGCGCCCCTGTCTACGTCCGCCACGAGATCGTGCACAACCGTACCGTGGTGGAGCGACTCGAGGCCAAGGGCGCGGTGTTTGTCGATGAGCTTGGCGGTGTGCCGGATGGCGGGCATGTGGTGTTCTCGGCGCACGGCGTGCCGAAATCGGTACCCGACGAAGCGCGCCGGCGGGCGCTGCTGTATGTCGATGCCACCTGCCCGCTGGTGTCCAAGGTGCACCGCGAGGCCGAGCGGCATTTTTCCGCTGCCCGCCACGTCCTGATGATCGGCCATGCCGGCCACCCGGAGGTGGAAGGCACGATGGGCCAACTGCCGGCGGGTGCGATGACCCTGGTACAGGACGCCGACGAGGCGCGCACGGTGTGCCCACCGCCGGGCAACCTGGCTTTCATCACCCAGACCACGCTGTCGGTGGACGACACCGCCGAAATCGTCGCGGTGCTGCGCGAACGCTTCCCCGCCATCAGCGGACCGAAGCATGAGGACATCTGCTACGCCACCACCAACCGCCAGGCGGCGGTGAAGGCAATTGCGTCCGGCAGCGACCTGGTACTGGTGATTGGCAGCCCGAATTCCTCCAACTCGCAGCGGCTGCGCGAGGTCGCCGAACGCTCCGGCGCCGGCCGTGCGCTGCTGCTGCCGCGGCCGGAGATGCTGGACTGGACGGTGCTCGATGGGGTGGAGGTGCTGGGCATCAGCGCCGGCGCGTCGGCCCCGGAGGAATTGGTCGGGGCGCTGCTGCGGCTTCTCGGTAACCGCTATGCGCTGGCCGTCGAGGAGCGGCGCGTGGTGGACGAGGACGTGGTGTTCCGGTTGCCTGCGCCGCTGGCGTGAGCTAGGCGGAACCTTTCATCCCAGGATTCGCCCCGCTCATGGCTGTCTACACCGAGGTTTCCGACGACGCGCTTGTCACCTTCCTGGCCGACTACGACATCGGCGACCTGGTGGCCTTCCGAGGCATCGCGGAGGGGATCGAGAACAGCAATTTTTCCCTCAAGACCACCCGCGGCGATTTCATCCTCACGCTCTACGAAAAGCGGGTCGAACCGGCCGATCTGCCCTGGTTCCTGGGGCTGATGGAGCATCTGGCCGACCATGGGATCACCTGCCCGCGGCCGGTGCAAGGGCGCGACGGCACGGCGCTGCGGCGGATCTGCGGCCGGTATGCCGCCATCACCACGTTCCTGCCCGGCGTGTGGCCGCGGCGCGTGCGGCCGGAACATTGCGGCCCGGTGGGGGCGGCGCTGGCTTCGTTCCACCTGGCCGGGGCAGGATATGCGCCAGTGCGCCGTAATGCGCTGGGACCGAAGGGGTGGGCGCCGCTGCTGACGCGCAGCCTTCCCGGGGCCGAAGGCGTGCATCCCGGACTGGGAGCGGAGCTGCAGGCGGCGCTGGACTGCATCCTGGCGGCTTGGCCGGACGGGCTGCCGGTCGGACACATCCATGCCGATCTGTTCCCCGACAACGTGTTTTTTCTGGATCGCAGGCTGTCGGGACTGATCGACTTCTACTTCGCCGCCACCGACATCCTGGCTTATGACCTCGCGGTGTGCCTGAACGCCTGGTGCTTCGAGCCCGACCTGTCGCTGAACGTGACGCGGGCGCGGGCGATGTGCCGGGCCTACGGTGCCATCCGGCCGCTGTCGGCGGCGGAACGCGCGGCGCTGCCGGTGCTGTGCCAGGGCGCGGCGATCCGTTTCACCCTGACCCGGCTGTACGATTGGATCAACACGCCGGCCGGGGCGCTGGTAACCCGCAAGGACCCGATGGAATACG
>PLTJ01000448.1 GCA_003164455.1 Acetobacteraceae bacterium | reverse complement strand
CGGGGCCGTGGCATGTCAGATCTCCCGCACAGTGAAAATGTGGGCGATGCGGTCGTAGCGCATCACCGCGCCTTCCTTGCAGACGAAGTCGGCGCCGAACTGGCAGCGGCCACACAGGCCCATGCCGCATTTCATGCTGCGCTCCAACGACAGGTAGGTGCGATCGAAGGGCAGCCCGGCGCCCTGCAAACCCATGATGGAGAACCGCATCATCACTTCCGGCCCGCACACCATGGCGGTCGTGTGGGCGGGGTCGAAGCCGGCGCGTGGGATCAGGTTGGTCACCACCCCCACCGCGCCACGCCAGGTGCGATCGGCGTGGTCGACGGTGACCTCGATCTCGACGTCGAGCATGCGCCGCCACTCGGTCAGTTCCTCGCGGTAGAGCATGTCCTCGGGGCCGCGGGTGCCGTACAGCAGCGAAACGCGGCCGTAGCGGTCACGGTTGGCCAGCACATGGCGCACCGCCGGGCGCAGCGGGGCGAGACCCAGGCCGCCCGCCACGAACAGGATGTCGTGGCTGTCCGCCTCCTCGACCGGCCAGGCCGTGCCGTAGGGACCGCGTACCCCGAGCTCCTGGCCCGGATGCAGGCGGGTAATGGCGTTGCTGACCGCGCCAACACCGCGCACCGTGTGCACCAGTGGCGCGCCGTTGACCGGGGCGCCGCTGACGCTGATCGGCGCCTCGCCGACACCAAACGCATAAAGCATGGTGAACTGGCCAGGCTTCGGCTCGGGGATCGCGGCGCCGACCGGCTCCAGATCGAGCGTGACCACGTCCAGCGTGTCCTGATGGACAGCCAGGACGCGATAGGGCAGCGGCATATAGGGGTCCACGGGATTACGCCCCTTCCGGCCGGCCGTAGACGTCGAGCAATTGCAGATACGCTGCCTGCAAGCGGCTGACCATCAGCGGCGTGAAGCGCTTCATCATCGCGTAGCCGACGCGCGGATCCTCGTCGCACTTGTCGCGCAGGCAGCGGGCATCGAAGCCGAGCGCGCGCACGTGGGTGCGGGCACGGGCATCGCTGTTCCATCGATAGGGCGGCATCAGCCAGGAGGCGCCGACGATGTCGCCGTCGTGCACGGTGCTGAGCACCAGCGTGCGCCGGCCGGGCGACGTGATCTCCAGCGCGACCTCGCCATGGCGGACCAGGAAGAACTCACCGGCCTCCTCGCCCTCATGGAACAGGTAGGCCCCGGGCTCGAAGTGATGGTTGCGGGCGCAGCCCGTAATGAGTGTGCCGATGTCCGGATCGAGGCCGGCGAAGATCTTCTGCTCCAGGACGATGCGCTCAAGCGTCTCCATGGCTTTGCCCCTCTACGAATGCGGCGGCTTCGGCGGTGATATCGATGCCGGCTGGACACCAGGCGATGCAGCGGCCGCAGCCGACGCAGCCCGACGTGCCGAACTGATCCCACCAGTGCGCCAGCTTGTGTGTCATCCACTGACGGTAGCGCGAACGCGTCTGGGTGCGCACGGCGCCGCCGTGCACGTAGGAGAAGTCACGGGTGAAGCAGGAATCCCAGCGGCGCAAGCGCCTGGCGCCCTGGCCGTCGAGGTCGCTGTGGTCCTCGATGGTGGTGCAGAAACAGGTCGGGCAGACCAGTGTGCAGTTGGCGCAGGACAGGCAGCGGTTGCCCACGTCGTCCCAGCGCGCATGCTCGGGGTTGCCCTGCAGGGCTTCCTTCAGCCCGCTGCCGGGCATCTGCCGGCGCATGTTGGCGGCGGCCTGCGCGGCGACGGCATCGGCCGCCTGCCAGTCGGCCTCGGCGGCCGGCCGCGTCGGCAGGTAGGCGAGCAGAGCGGCGCCGGCATCGCTGCCGGGCTCGGCGAGAAATTCGTGCCGTTTGCCGTCCAGCAGTTCGGTCAGCGCGATGTCGTAGCCGGTGCGGGCCCGCGGACCGGTGTTCATCGAGGTGCAGAAGCAGGTCGCGGCCGGGTCGCCGCAGTTGACCGCCACCAGGAAGGTCTGCGCGCGGCGGGCGGCGTATTCGGTGTTCACATAGACGCCGCCCTGGAGCACTTGGTCCTGAATCGCGATCGCGGCCAGCTCGCAGGCACGCACGCCGATGAAGGCCGTGCGCTTCGGCGGGTCGCGCGGCGCGTCGAAGGCCAGCTCCTCGCCAACCCGGCGGATGCGGAACAGCGTCTCTCGAGGACGGTGCAGGTAGCGCTTCCAGGAATGCGGGCCGACGGCATAGCCGAACAGCGCTTCATCCGACCTCGCTTCCAGCCGGTAGGAGCCGGCTTCCTGCTGGTCGGTGCGGCCGGCCGGAAGATCGGCGACGCCGGCGATATGATCGTAAACGATGGCTCCGTCACGCTCGACCGGGCCGATCACGTCATGGCCACGCGCCGCTAGCGCTTCAATCAGCGCCTGTAAGCCATCGAGTCCTAGCACGGTAACGCCTGGGGGCAACGCGCGGGCTGCTGACATCCAGAGTATCCCTTGCCGTTCGGCTATTGACTTGGACCGTATGACGCGCAAAAGCAAAGCGCTTTGACTTGTATCAATTCTGGCGGCACGTGCCAATGGGCGCAACCCGGCCCGGCCAGGCCAGCCCGGAGGGGGCATGACGCGCGACATCGGCATCAACGGCCCGCTGTGAGCAGAAAGGCGCTCATCGTCGGCTACGGCAACCCGCTGCGCGGCGATGACGGGGTCGGCCAGGCAGCGGCCCGGGCGCTGGCGCAGGAGGCCACCGTCAGCGGCGCCGAGGTGATCGGGTGCCATCAGCTCCTGCCCGAATTGGCCGAAAGCCTTGCCGCGGTGGATCTGGTCGTCTTCGTCGATGCCGAGGCCGGCATCCAGCCCGGCAGCGTCGTCGTCACCCCGGTGCAAAGCGCGCCAGCGCTATCCTCCGGTCTTGTCCACCATGTGGACCCCGGCGCATTGCTCCTGCTGTCACAAAAGCTCTACGGCCGGTCACCGGAGGCCTTCCTGGTCACCGTGGGCGCCAGCTCGCTGGCCCTGGGCGAAGGGCTGTCGGAAACCGTGGCGGCGGCCCTGCCGAAGGTCATCGCGACGGTACGCCAATTGGTGCTGAAGCACCTGGAGCGTGATCGCTTCAGTTAGGCGAAACGATCACGCTCGGGGCAAGAGTGAGCCGCTACAAACTTTCGCCCGATCAGTTGCGCACTGATTCGAGCAGAGATCCGTCGGCATCCAGCAGACGAATTTCCAACGGGAACTGGTTGGCGGCGTGGGTCGAGCAACTCAGACAGGGGTCGTAAGCCCTCACAACCGCCGATACCCGATTGATCATGCCTTCCTTCATCTTCTTTCCATCGATGAAGTGCCGAGCAACCTGGTCGATACTACGGCTTATGGCAAGATTATTGTGCCCGGTCGCAATAATGAGGTTGGCCCAGGTAATCGCCCCTTCCTCGTTGACCTTGTAGTGATGGATGAGGATGCCCCTCGGCGCTTCGGCGATTCCGACGCCTTCCAGAGCGTTCACGCCGGCCTCGGCCCGGACATGCCGGTCGAGAATCGACGGATCGTTCAACAACGTCTCCATCCGCTCGAGAGCATAGATGATCTCGATCAGACGGGCGTAATGGAAGTGGAAGGAACTCTCGACCACGCGGCCGTATCTTTGATGGTATTCTTCAAATTCGACGTCGGCTGCCGGCGTGCCGCAACGCGTGGCGACGTTCAGGCGGGCGAGCGGGCCAACGCGGTAGATTCCCTCCGGGAAGCCGAGCGGCTTGAAATAGGGCGCCTTCAGGTAGGAATAGGGTACCGCTGCCTCGCCGATGTAGCGCGCATAATCCGCGGCCTCCATCTGGTCCACGACAATGTTCCCGGCGGCGTCAACGAAGCGCACCTTGCCGTTGTAAAGTTGCAGGTTGCCGCCTTCGTCGACCATGCCGGCATACATGGTGGGGGCGGTGCCAAAACTGGCGATCTCCTCCTTGAACTGGTCAACGACGCCTTTGAAGAAGCCCATTGTCCGCATGGCAATGGCCTTGGCCTCCGGCAGGCCGGCCAGGATGCGGTCGCGAACGGCACGGTCAAGCGGCGCATTGACGCCGCCCGGAACGGTCCAGGACGGGTGAATGCGCTCCTTGGCCAGGCCCTCGATCACCTGCTGACCGAACTTGCGCAGCGCGATGCCTTCCTTGGCCAGCTCCGGGTGGTCTTCGATCACACCGATGACATTGCGCCGGGCCGGATCGGAATCGAAACCGAGCAGCAGATCGGGCGCCGAGAGATGGAAAAAGCTCAACGCATGGGATTGCACGATCTGGCCGCAATGCAGCAGTTCCCGCAGCTTTGTCGCCGTCGGCGGGATGCGCACGCTCATGATGGCGTCGCACGCCTTGACCGAGGCCAGCAGGTGGCTGATCGGGCAAATGCCGCATATGCGGGCGGTAATCGCCGGCATCTCATAGAAAGGCCGGCCCTCGGTGAATTTCTCGAACCCGCGGAGCTGGGTGACATGGAAAGCCGTGTCGGCAACGTAGCCGTCCGCGTCGAGGTGGATGGTGATTTTCGCATGACCCTCGATGCGTGTGACCGGGTCGATGACAATAGTCCGCATGACGGCCTCCTCAGCCAAAACGCACCTTGGATTTCAGGTCGGGGATACGGCCATCCAATAGTTCGTTGAGAACGAATAGGATCGCTTGGGCTGACGGAGGGCATCCGGGTACGTACACGTCGATCTTGACCACGTCCTGAAGCGGTATGGCGTGCCTCAATAACGTCGGAACGCCATCGGTCGGGGCGCCTTTCTGCACGTCGGCGCCCTCCACGTAGACGCGGTCGAGGATCGACTTCACCGTGAAGGGATTGCGCATGGACGGAACATTGCTCGTCACCGCGCAATCGCCGAGCGCCACCAGAATGCGCGTGCGCTCCCGGACATGCTGGATCTTTTCAAGATCGTCCTGGCTGCTGACGGCGCCCTCGACGATGGTGACATCGACGTCGTCGGGAAACTCCTGAGCATCCACCAGGGGCCCGTAAACCAGATCCGCCCTCTGGGCGATGGTGATGATCGCCTCGTCCACGTCGAGCAGCGACATATGGCAGCCGGAACAGCCGTCAAGCCACATCGTGGCCAGTCTCGCTTTCGTCATAGATGGGTCTCTCTTTTCGCTGCGAGTTGCGTGACGACGGCGTTCCGTTTGGTCATTTCCTCAACCGCCCGGCCTTTCTCGACCAGCGCGCCGGTCGGACAGACCTGTACGCATTTGCCGCAACTCGTGCAGGACTGGGATTCGCCCCAGGGCCGGTCAAGGTCGGAGACCAGCCGCGAGTTGATGCCGCGACCGGCGACGTCCCAGACATGCGCGCCCTCGATCTCGTCACAAACGCGAACGCACCGCGTGCAGAGAATGCAGCGGTTGTGATCCAGAACGAAGCGGGGATGAGAGACATCCACCGGCAGGCGCGGGTAGTTGTAGGGGAAGCGAACATGGTTGAGACCCAGGGTCTGCGCCAGATCCTGCAATTCGCAATGGCCGTTCGAGACGCAGACGGCGCAGATATGATTCCGCTCGGAAAACAGCAGCTCCAGTGCCATCAGCCGATTGTGGGCGATGTCTTCCGAGTTGGTGGTGACCGACATGCCGCTGCGGACCGGTGTCGTGCAGGCCGGCAGCAGACGGCCAATGCCCTGCACCTCGACCAGGCACAACCGGCAGGATCCGGCGGAACTCAAGCCTTCCATGTGGCAGAGGGAAGGGATGTATCGTCCATTGGCCTGGGCCACCTGGAAAATGGTCTGGCCTTCCGTGGCGGTGCAGAGTTGCCCGTCGATACGCACCGAGATTTGCTGAGACACGGCCGTGACTCCTTACCGGTGGGTGGCTGCGTAGTTGGCGGTTTCGCGGATATCGCAGCGCAGACAGCGGCAAGCCTCTTCATACGCCTCCTCGGGTCGCAGGGCCGATGTGGCTTCCTGGAAACTCTTGGCACGGATCGCCGCGGGCAGGTCATGCGGATGGTGGCGGCGGGAATTGCTGGGTTGGGCCGGCACGGTCTGGCCGTACTGGAACTCCGGCAAGATGCTGTCGAAGCGCGATTCGCCGGTCAAACGGAGATCGATGTTCCTGGCGGCATTTTTGCCATAGCTCATGGCGTTGGAGACGTTGGACGCTCCGGTTATCAGGTCGCCGCCAGCGTAGAAGTTCTCGCGGCTGGTCTCCAGCGTGTAGCGATCCGCTATGAGCATGCCGCTTTCCTTGATGGCCAGGCCGGCCGCGCGGTAGAAATCCTTGTCCACATCTTCGCCGACCGCCAGGATGACGCTGTTGCAACTGACGACCCGCACTTCGTCGGTGTCGATCGGGCGTCGGCGTCCGGACGAGTCGAATTCGCCGAGGCGCGTCTTGACCACTTCGATGGCTTTGACAGACCCGCGCTCGCCGGTGATGCGGTGCGGCGAGGCCAGGAAACGGAAACGCACGCCCTCCTGTTCGGCAGCCTCGACTTCCTCGGTTATGGCCGGCATGTCCTTGCGTTCGCGCCGATAGATCACGGTCGCGGCGGAACCCTTGCGGATCGCCGTGCGGGCGCAATCGATGGCGGCATTGCCGCCGCCGATGACGACGACGTGCTCGCCGAGTTTCACCGGCTTATCGGAAGCCTCGGCCTCGAGGAAGGAAAGGGCCGTCAGGACGCCCGTCAACTCGTTGCCGGCAACGTAGACCTGGCCTTCTTTCCAGGTGCCGATCGACAGGAATACCGCGTCGAACTTCGCCCCGAGATCGTTCAACGAAACATCGGCGCCGATCTGGGAGTTGAAGACGAATTGGACACCCAGGCGACGAATGATCTCGACCTCGCGGTCCAGAACGGCCTTGGGAAGCCGATATTCCGGCAGCGCGTAGCGCAGCATGCCGCCAGCCTCGGCGTGGGACTCGAATACGCTGACCTCGTGGCCCAGCAGGGCCAGATAGAAGGCGGCGGTCAGCCCCGTCGGACCCGCGCCGACCACGGCAACCCTTTTTCCGGTGGACGCAAGCCGCTTGGCCACAATGTGGGCCGCCATCGCGTCGAACTGGTCCGACAGCAAAATGGAATCGGCGATGACCCGGTGAACCTCACGCATGTTGACCGACTCGTCGATGGAGTGGCGGCGGCACCGGTTGTCGCAAGGATGCTGGCAGACGCGGCCCGTGGAAGCAGGCAGCGGATTGTCCATGATGACCGATTCGAAGGCATCGGCCAGACGGCCTTCCTTGAAGAGCTGCAGGAAGCGCGGAATGTTCATGTGCAGCGGACAGGTGTTCTCGCAAGGCGATAAGGCGAGATCCTGGCAAACGCCGGCATGACACCGTTTCGCCCGAATATGGTCTTCGAACTCGTGGCGGAAATGGCGAAGCGCCGTAAGGATCGAGTTCGGGGCGGATTGGCCGAGCCCGCAAAGCGACGTGTCGCGGATCATCTGGCCCAGTTCGTCCAATTCGGCCAGGTCCTCCTCACGGCCATTTCCCTTGGTAATGCGCGTGAGGGTACGCAACGCCTTGTCCAGGCCCACCCGGCAAGGCGTGCACTTGCCGCAGGATTCGGATCGGGTGAACTCGATGAAATAGCGGGCGACATCGACCATGCAATTGTCGTCGTCCATCACGACCATGCCGCCGGAACCCATGATCGATCCGAGTTTGCCCAGTGTTTCATAATCGACGGGCGTGTCGAACATATCCTGGGGGATGCAGCCACCGGACGGACCACCGGTCTGCACCGCCTTGACGGTGTGGCCGGGCATGCCGCCGGCGCCGGCGTCATAGACGAACTTGTTGAGCGGCGTGCCGAGCGGCATTTCAACCAGGCCGGTGTTCCGTACTTTTCCGACCAGGGAAATAACCTTGGTACCCGCGCTCTTGTTGCTGCCCATCTCGGCAAACCACGCCGGACCCTTGGCGATGATGGGGGCGATGTTGAACCAGGTTTCGACGTTGTTGATGTCGGTCGGATAGTTCCACAGGCCCTTTTCGGCGGGGAACGGCGGGCGCGGGCGCGGCCGGCCGGCGCGTCCCTCCAACGAACTGATCAGAGCCGTTTCCTCGCCGCAGACGAAAGCGCCGGCGCCGAG
>PLTJ01000051.1 GCA_003164455.1 Acetobacteraceae bacterium | reverse complement strand
CGGCCATCCATGCTGATCGCGATCGCGTTCTCCAGCAGCACCCCCGTGAACGCGGCGCCGGTGAACTGGCTACCCTGGTCGGTGTTGAAAATCTCCGGCCGCCCGTACCGGGCGAGCGCCTCCTCCACCGCCTCCACGCAGAAATCCACCTCCAGCGTGATCGACAGCCGCCACGCCAGAACCCGCCGGCTGAACCAGTCGACCACCGCCGAACAATCCGGCAGCACCGTCAAGCAGTTGCGCCTTCCACGCGGTGATCTCGTTCGGATGAACGTCATACTGCTGCGCTAGATCGGCCAGCGTCTTCTCACCCTTGACGGCAGCCAATGCCACCTTCGCCTTGAAGGCCGGACTGTGGGTCCGGCGTGCGCGTCTCGCCATGGTCGCTCCTGATCTGCGGCACTCTCGCCGCTCTCAGGCAGAAACTCCACTTATCGACCTGTCCGAATTTGCCCGGCCACCTCTCCCCGGATGAACGGCCGATCCGCCCATCCAGAAGGCAATCCCATATAATTTTCTACGTCATCGTGCCAAGGCACCCTGGAGAAAGAGGCTCCAGGTGCTTTCGAAGAAAGCCGCGCGTTCCGCTTCATCCGCCAGCCCCTCCTGGCCGAGCAGAGCCTGTTGAAGGGACCACCCGGTGAGAAGGCCAATAAGCGCCTGGCTCAATGTCCTGTCGTCGCAGCCGCAGTGGATTTGCCCGGCTTGCCGTGCGGCTCCAATCAAGCGGATGATGATTTTGTGGAGTGGTTCCGACACGCCGCTCAGCGCGTGCGCGGCCAGGGCCGGGAAACGTTTGGATTCAGCTATCAGCACGCGGTAAATTGCCACCGTGTCCGGCTTTGATGCGAGATCGAGTAACGCCCGGCACGCCTCACGCAGGGCCGCCAAAGGATCGGGCGAAGACGTCATGGTAAGTGCGGAGGAGTTGAACAGTACCCCGCTCAACTCGGTAGTCACCGCATTGAACAGGTCCTCCTTGGTGGCATAGCGGCGGTAGATCGTCTGCTTGCCGACTTTCGCAACCACGGCAATCCGCTCGATCGATGTCGCCGCATAGCCCTGCTCGGTAAACAGGCGGGAAGCCGTGCCGAGAATATGGCGGTCCAACGCCGCCGAAGTTTGTGCGTCGGGGCGGCCCAGGCGTCGCGGCAACGTCAGCTTCGCTCTCATGGATCCTCACAGTCTGTTCAAGTCAAGCCGCTTGACCAGCCCGGCATTTCCGCCTTAATGAAACGAGTGGGTCTCGTTTTCGTTGGGATAATATGCTCGAATCCGATCAGCAAGACAAGCTTTCGCGGCAGCCCGGGCCGGCCGGCGACAGGGATCCGGGTGGCGATGACAAGCCGCGCAGGGACGGCGCAGCACTGTCTGCCGGACAATGCCGCAACCGACAATCCGCGGTGGATTCCCAGCCACGGGGATGGGTGATCAAACTACTCCGAATCCGTTACGTGATCGCCGCCATGCTGCTCACGGGGTGTTCGCTGGCGCCCGACCATGTGCGGCCAGCGATGCCGGTGCCGGATGCATGGGCGTCGCCCGACCATGGCGTCGCGGACGCCACACGGCCAGCCCTATGGCGGCAGTTCTTCCTCGCTCCCACGCTGGAAGCCCTGATCGGAGAGGCTCTCGATAATAACCGCGACCTGCGCATCACGATCCAGCGTGTCGAGGTGGCACGGAGCCAATATCGCATCCAGCGTGCGGATCTGTTTCCGCAGATGAACGTCGGCGCGGGCGTCTTGCGCCAACGGATGCCGGCATCCCTCTCCCTGACCGGAGAGGCCGCCACCAGCAACGAGCTTGTCGCCTTGGGAAGTGCGAGCTGGGAACTCGATCTTTGGGGCCGCGTCCACAACCTCAGCGAAGCCGCGCTCGAAAGCTGGCTGGCGACGGACGAGGCACGCCGGGCAGTGACCTTGAGCCTCATCGCCGATGTCGCCAACACATGGCTGGACGGCCGTGAATTGGACGAACGGATCGCGCTTGCGGATCGCACGATCGACAGCCGCCGGGAGTCAGCCCGCATCGCACGTCGGCGCTATGAGGTGGGCGCCGCGCCGCGCCTTGACATGACGCAAGCGGATACCCTGCTTGGCCAGGCCGAAAGCGCGTTGATCACGCTCGAACAGCAGCGCGAACAGACGCGGAATGCGTTGGCGGTCCTCGTCGGCGCGCCTGTCGAGACGGAAGTGGCGGCATTGTCCTCGGTCGAGGACACGGTGGTGCATGATCTGCCGCCCGGCCTGCCGTCGGACCTACTGGTGAACCGGCCCGACATTCGCGGCGCCGAGGATCGCTTGCGGGCGACGGAGGCCAATATCGGCGCAGCGCGCGCGGCGTTCTTTCCGCGCATCGCCCTGACCGCCGGCTATGGCACGGCCAGCTCGGCGCTCGACAACCTGTTCATGGCGGGCAACAGCGCCTGGAGTTTCGCTGGCGGCGCGATGGCGCCAGTGTTCGACGGCGGGAGCCGGGCCGGCAATCTGGCCGAGGCGAAGGCGCAGCGCGCGATTGCCGTTGCCGACTATGAACGGACCGTGCAGACGGCCTTTCGCAATGTCGCCGATGCCCTGGCGGCGCGGCGCTGGCTCGGACAGCAGGTCCAGGCTCAGCGCCGAACGCTCGCCGCGCTGAGCGAGCGCGCGCGCCTCTCCGATCTGCGATATGTCAACGGAGCGTCCACCTATCTCGAAGTGCTCGACGCCCAGCGAGACCTGTTCGCCGCCGAGCAGGCACTGGTCGAGACACGACGATCTCGTCTGTCAAGCGAGGTCAATCTCTATACGGCACTGGGCGGTGGTCGTGATGATTCATCTGGCGCCACCGCGGTTGCCATACAAGAAACGAACGGGCAGATACAATGACCGACTCTGCGGGGAAAAGTGACGGCAAGCCTGACAGCAACGCCGACACCAAGGCTGACAGCAAGCCTCAAACCAGGACCGAAACCAGGACTGAAACCAAGATTGAAACCGATCCCGACACCAAGATCGAAACCAAGATCGAAAACAAGATCGAAACCAAAACCGAAATCAAGCCTGACACCAAAACCGGCACCGGCGAGAAGCCCAACGCCGACAAGAAGATAGACGCCGACAAGAAGGCGGACGCCGATAAAAAAGCCGCCGCCGACAAGAAAATCGCCGCCGACAACAAGATCAAGGCTACTCGGAAGAAATGGATCGCAGGCGGCGCGATCATCGTGGTGGTGGCCCTCGGCTTCCTGGCATGGTGGCTGTTGAGGCCGAAAGGGCTGGAAGAGGGCTTTGCCAGCGGCAATGGCCGCATCGAAGCGACCGAGATCGACGTCGCGGCGAAAGCGCCTGGCCGGCTGACCGATATCCTTGTCAAAGAGGGGGATGCCGTTCAACGCGGGCAGGTTGTCGCGCGGATGGATACCAAGGTGCTCAACGCTCAGCACGACGAAGCCGAAGCGGAACTCACCAAGGCCGAGAACGCGATCGCCATTGCGCAAAGTCAGGTGGTGCAGCGGCAAAGCGAGCAGGTGACGGCGCTGGCCGTCGTCGCACAACGCAGGGCTGAGCTGAACGTAGCGGGAAAACGGGTTGCGCGGTCGCGGACGCTGGCACGCGAAGGTGCGGCGGCGGTGCAGCAATATGACGACGACCTTGCTGGCCAACAGGGGAGTGCAGCCGCCGTCAACGCCGCCCTGGCGCAGGTCGCGGCGGCCGACGCCGCGATCGTCACCGCGCGTGCGCAGGTGGTCGGCGCGCGTTCCAGCGTCGATGCCGCCCGCGCCACGATCGCGCGGATTCAGGAAGATATCGACGACTGCGCGTTGAAGTCGCCGCGCGACGGCCGCGTGCAGTACCGCGTTGCACAGCCGGCGGAAGTGGTTGCGGCCGGCGGCAAGGTGCTCAATCTCGTCGACCTGTATGACGTCTACATGACATTCTTCCTGCCTGACGACGACGTGGGCAAAATCGCGCTCGGCAGCGAGGTGCGCCTTGTGCTCGACGCCGCGCCGCAATGGGTTATTCCCGCGAGCGTGTCATTCGTGGCCGATGTCGCCCAGTTCACGCCCAAGACCGTCGAAACGGCGAGCGAGCGACAGAAGCTGATGTTCCGTATCAGGGGCAGGCTCGATCCGGAGCTGCTCAGGAAATTCAGCCCGGAAGTGAAGACGGGGTTGCCTGGGATGGCCTATGTTCGGCTCGACCCAGCGAAGGCTTGGCCGGACCGTCTTGCCCTGCACGTGCCGAATTGAGCATGTCCGCACCCGATCAGGACGCGATGGCTGTCCGGCTCGCCGGCGTCGACCTGCGATATGGCAAGACGCTGGCGTTGGACGAGATCACCCTGGAGCTGCCGGCCGGGCGGATCATAGGCGTGATTGGGCCGGACGGCGTCGGCAAGTCGACCCTGTTGAGTCTGATCGCCGGGGCCCGGGCGCTGCAGGACGGGCGACTCGAAGTGCTGGGCGGCGACCTGGCCGATCCCCGGCATCGGACCGCGATCTGCCCCCGCGTCGCCTTCATGCCGCAGGGGCTGGGCCGAAACCTCTATGCCACTCTCTCGGTCGTTGAGAATCTTGAGTTCTTCGCGCGGCTTTTCGGCCAGGCCAAGGCCGAGCGGGACTGCCGGATCGACGATCTGCTCGGCAGCACAGGTCTGCTGAAGTTTCGCGATCGGCCGGTGGGTAAACTGTCCGGCGGCATGAAACAGAAACTGGGCCTGTGCTGTGCCCTGATTCATGACCCCGATCTGTTGATCCTCGACGAGCCCACCACCGGCGTCGATCCGCTTTCGCGGGTCCAGTTCTGGGAGCTGATCGATCGGATCCGCGCATCACGAGAGGGCATGAGCGTCGTCGTCGCGACCGCCTATATGGAGGAGGCGGCGGCCTTCGACCTGCTGGTCGCGATGAATGCGGGGCAGGTGCTCGCGGTCGGCACGGCGCAGGAATTTCGCGACCGCACGGGTACTCATGGCCTCGAGGAAGCGTTCATCGCCCTCCTGCCGGAGGAGCAGCGGCGCGGCCACCGGATAGTGACAATCCCGCCACGGCCCGCTGATTCAGCGGGCGATGTGGTGATCGAGGCGCGGGGACTCACCGTCCGCTTCGGCGACTTTACCGCCGTCGACCATGTCAACTTCCGTATCGAGCGCGGCGAGATCTTCGGCTTTCTCGGCTCGAACGGCTGCGGCAAGACCACGACGATGAAGATGCTGACCGGGCTGCTTTCGGCCAGTGAGGGCGAGGCCTGGCTGTTCGGCAAGCGCGTGACCGCCGTCGACGTGGAGATGCGGCTGCGGGTCGGCTACATGTCACAGGCCTTTTCGCTCTATTCGGAGCTGACCGTCGCCCAGAATCTGAAGTTGTTCGCGCAGCTTTTCAGAGTGCCGGCGGCTGAGGTGCCTGGCCGTGTGACCGAGATGGTCGAACGCTTTGACCTTACCGGCGTGATCGACGCGATGCCGGACGGCCTGCCTGTGGGCGTGCGCCAGCGCCTGTCGCTGGCCGTGGCGATGGTCCACAAGCCCGAGGTCCTGATGCTGGACGAACCGACCTCCGGCGTCGATCCGATAGCGCGTGATATGTTCTGGCGGATGATGGTCGATCTCTCGCGGCAGGACGAGGTAACGATCTTCATCTCGACCCACTTCATGAACGAGGCCGAGCGCTGCGACCGCATCTCGTTGATGCATGCCGGTCGCGTGCTGGTTTGCGACACGCCGGCGGGCGTGACCGCCAGCCGGGGCGAGAAGACGCTTGAGGCCGCCTTCATCGCCTATCTTGAGGATGCCGGCGGAAGCGAGAGTACGTCGGCGGCGGCGCCGGCCGCCGCTGAGGCTCCAGAGGTCAAGCAGGCGCCGGTATGGCACGGTTTCAGCGCGCGGCGCATGTGGAGCTACGCGCTTCGCGAGGTGCTCGAGCTGCGCCGAGATCCCATCCGCGGCACGCTGGCTCTGCTTGGCACTGTCATTCTCATGTTCATCATGGGCTATGGCATCAGCCTCGACGTCAACAATCTCCGCTTCGCGGTTCTCGATCGTGACGACACGGTGCTCAGCCGCGACTATACCCTCAACCTCGCGGGTTCGCCTTATTTTGCCGAACAAGCGCCGATCATCGATTATGCCGATCTGGATCATCGCATGCAGAACGGCGACCTTACTCTTGCAATCGAGTTGCCCCCGAACTTCGGACGCGATGTCGAGCGCGGGATGCCGATTTCCATCGGTACCTGGATCGATGGTTCGATGCCGCAGCGCGGCGAAACAATCCAGTCCTATGTGCAAGGCATGCACGCCGCCTGGCTGTTGGATACGGCACTGCACCGATTGGGCTCGCGACTTTCACTCAGCCCAATGGATGTGGAAATCCGCTTCCGCTACAATCCCGATGTCGTGAGCGTCGTCGCTATGGTGCCGGCGATGATTCCGATCCTGCTGCTGATGATTCCGGCCATGCTGGCTGCACTTAGTGTGGTGCGCGAGAAGGAACTGGGCTCGATCGTCAATCTCTACGTTACGCCGGTCACGCGCAGCGAGTTCCTGATCGGCAAGCAGATTCCCTACGTCATGCTGGGCATGGTGAACTTCGTGCTGCTCACCATACTCGCGACGACGGTATTCGGCGTGCCACTGACGGGCAGCCTTGCGATGCTGGCAATCGCGGCATTCACCTTCATCGTGTCGGCGACAGCCATCGGACTGGTCATGTCGACCTTCATGCGAAGTCAGATCGCCGCGATTTTCGGTACCACGGTCGGAACCCTGGTTCCGGCGATCCAATATGCCGGATTGATCAATCCGGTTTCCTCGCTAGAAGGGGTGGGAGCCGGCATCGGCCGAATTCTCCCGACTACGTATTTCCTTACCATCGCGCGGGGTACCTTTTCCAAAGCGCTTGGCTTCGCCGAGCTTTGGCCTTCGCTCGTCCCGATCGCAGCAAGCGTCGTCGTGCTGATGACCCTTTGCATCTTTCTCCTCAAAAAACAGGAGAAGTGAGATCATGCGCATGGCGAACATAGCCCGGCTTGGCGTGAAGGAGCTGCGCAGCCTGGCGAGCGACCCGATCATGTTGGTGCTGGTCCTCTACGTCTTCAGTCTGGACATCTACATGGCGGCGACCGTCATGCCGGAGACGCTCCACAACGCTCCGATCGCGATCATCGACGAGGACGGATCGCCGCTTTCCTCGCGCATCGCCGGTGCCTTCTACCCGCCACGGTTTCAGCTGCCCGCGACGGTCACCCCCGCCCAGGCCGATCGTGGCCTTGACGAGGGAACCTACACCTTCGTCCTCGATATTCCGCCGAATTTTCAAAGCGATTTGCTGGCAAGCCGGCGACCGGGCGTACAACTCAACGTCGATGCCACCAGGATGACCCAGGCGTTCACCGGCAGCGGCTATATTCAGTCGATGGTTGGCCAGGAAGTGACGACATTCCTGCGGCATGATGTCCCCAATGACGTAGTACCAGTCGATCTGGCGCTCCGGGCCAGCTTCAACCCATCGCTGACCCAGGCCTGGTTCGGCGCGGTGATGCAGGTCATCAACAATGTGACAATGCTCTCCATTATTCTCACGGGAGCGGCGCTGATCCGCGAGCGCGAACATGGCACGATCGAACATCTGCTGGTGATGCCGGTCGTGCCGATCGAAATCATGACCGCCAAAATCTGGTCGATGGGTCTCGTGGTGCTGGTTGGCTGCTGCTGCTCGCTCATCTTCATGGTGCAAGGCGTGTTGGGCATACCGATCGAGGGATCGGTACCCCTGTTTCTTGTCGGTGCCGCGCTCGACATTTTTGCTACCACTGCATTGGGTATTTTTTTGGGCACAATCGCGCGTTCGATGCAGCAATTCGGGATCATCATGATCCTCGTCCTGATTCCGCTTCAGGTTCTTTCAGGCGGCACGACACCGCGCGACAGCATGCCGGAGATTGTGCAGTCATTGATGACGATCGCGCCGACAACCCATTTCGTCAACCTCGCGCAAGGCATTCTTTATCGCGGTGCCGGTTTTGACATCGTATGGCCAGAGTTTCTTACCTTGTTCGCAATCGGTGCCGCCTTCTTCGGCGTGACCTTGTGGTATTTCCGGAAGGCGATGAACAGCATGACCTAAATTCGTGATACCAGTGCCCTGAAGGTGTGACTCGTCAGGGGTCTTCCCCGATGTGGGGCGGTTCTGGTTCAAGGTGGCGAACGGTGGAGGTTCGCTCTGGTCATTGCGCTCCGGGGTGATTTTGACGCGACAGCGATGCGGCCGACACGCCGGAACCAATGCCGCTCGCCGCGTAACGCCGTTCCGCTGACCGGGGAACCGGTCAGCCCCCTTCCCTTCCGATCAACCCATTCAGCCGGCCGTTCGGCTCGACCGCTTCCCGGCGGCCGATGCCGTGCGACTGCCCGCACCCTTGCCACCACGAGGAGAACCACCATGCCGAACGACACCAGCGCCTTCACGCTCAGCCTGTTCGACAACACCGCTTTGTCGAGCTGGACCCATGATGCACTGCAAGACGCCGCCGACCCGAACGAGGGCGATCAGGCCGATCCTGACGATACGGCGGATGATGGCAGCGACACGCCGCCGCCTGCGACCACCCCCGCCGTGCGCGGCAGCAACTTTTGTCTCGTCGCCGATCAGGAGCTTGCCCGTAGCTGGGCCGCCCGGACGCGCGACAACATCGCCGCGATCCGCCTGTCGAAGGAACTTGAGCAATCGGGCCGCGCGCCGACCGCGGACGAGCAGGCGCAACTGCTGCGCTTCATCGGCTTCGGTGCTTCGGATCTGGCGCAGAACTGCTTCCGCCGACCCGGCGAGGATGAATTCCGCCCGGGCTGGGAGGAGATCGGCGCGGCACTCGAAGCCGCCGTCACCCCGGAGGAATACGCCGCCCTGCAACGCGCCACACAGTATGCCCACTACACGCCGGAGACGATCATCCGCGAACTCTGGCGCGCCGCCGAACGACTGGGCTTTACCAGCGGGCGCGTGCTGGAACCCGGCATNNCCGGCCTGTTCTTCGCCCTGCTGCCTGCCGCGCTGCGCCAGGCCTGCCAGCTCACCGGCATCGAATACGACCCGATCACCGCCCGCATCGCGCGCCTGGTGCATCCGGAGGCCCAGGTGCGGTGCGAGGACTACACGCGGAGCCCGTTAGCCGGGCGCTTCGACCTCGTGATCGGCAACCCTCCGTTCTCCGATCGCGTGGTGCGGGCCGATCCCGTCACGCGGGCCTTGGGGCTGCGGCTGCATGACTACTTCATCGCCCGCTCGATTGCGCGGCTGCGCCCCGGCGGGATCGCGCTGTTCGTCACCAGCACCGGCACGATGGACAAGGTCAGCGCCGCGGCGCGGGAACACATCGCCGCTATGGCCGACCTGGTGGGCGCGGTTCGTCTGCCCGAAGGCAGCATGCGCGCGAGCGCTGGCACCGACGTCGTGATCGATCTGCTGGTGTTCCAGCGCCGCGAAGCCGGCCAGCCCTCGGCGGGCGCGGCCGGTGCGACCTGGATCGGCCTCGCGCCGGTTGAACGTGCGATGGCGGATGAGGATGATGAAGGCGGCGAAGCGGGCGATACGGACGACGGAGACAACCCCATCGGACCCGGCATCCAGGTGAACCGCTATTTCGCCGAGCACCCGGAAATGGTGCTGGGCGATCACGCGCTGCGGCGCGGTATCTACGGCCCTGCCCTTGCCTACACCTGCCGGCCGCGCAAAG
>PLTJ01000020.1 GCA_003164455.1 Acetobacteraceae bacterium | reverse complement strand
CATTTCCAGGGTCAGCACCTGACCAATTCCCATCAGAACCTGCCAGGAGACGATCGTCACGCCGGCCGGCGGAAAGCTGGACCAGAACCCCTGGGCAAACAGGATGTCATCGATCTGGGCCAGGTTCTTCGACTGGTCGTGACGGAGGAAAATAGTGATGCGCACATTATCAGTCATGGTTTGTCTTCCACCGTGCCAAAGTGACAGCAGGCCTGCCCGCGGCGCCAGGCGGCCTGTCCCGATGAATCAATGCGTCTGTTCCAGGGGGGGGACGGTGATGGCGAGATATGAGCAGGCCCCTTCGCCGCCATTGCTGACGGCGTGCACGTCGCCGGCCGTGACCAGCACCGCGTCTCCCGGACGCGCCGTGCCGAGCAGAACCCCATTGGCCAGAACGTTGAGGGTGCCGGTCAGCACATAGAAAATCTGATCGGAGTTCGGATGAACTTCGTCGCTGCTCCCCGATCCCTGCCCCAGTGTGGACAGAGTGAAGTTGGCCCTTTTGGACCCGGTCTCCGGATTGAAGATGACCTGGGTGGTCATGTTGAAGTGATCGAAAGGCGTGTACTTTTCGCCCGAGTCCTTCAGATGGAATTGCATTTCAGTCTTCCAAGGTCTTTCGAATTTCTTGCTCCAACGCCGCCCTCATGGCTCGACGACGACCTTGACGGCGCCGTCCTTGCGGGTCACGAACGTCTCGAGTGCCTCGTCGTATTTCTCGAGCGGGAAGGCATGGGTGACAACCTTGTCGCCCTTGATGAGCCCCACTTCGAACATGTTGAGGGCGCGTTCCGAGACATTGGGGTTGGCCCGCGAACCGGTGATCGTGATCTCGTTCATGACGATCTGGGTGATCGGCGGCAGCACCACCCGGGAATCCTCGTAGAANNCCCGAGCATTCCTGGATCTCGTCGACCCCAACGCCGCCGGTGATCTCGCGGATGGCCTGGACCGGATCGCTCTTCTCGTAATCGATCAGGTGGGAGGCTCCCAGCTCGCCAGCGATCTGCAGACGATGCCGGCGCCCCACCACGATGACCGTCTTGGCACCCATCGCCTTCACCATCTGCAGCGAAATCAGGCCGATCGGCCCCGGCCCCCAGATCGCCACGGTGCCGCCGGGCGTTACGCCGATCATTTCGATGCCGTGTAGGGCAACGCCGGCGGTATCGAGCAGCGCGGCATGGCGGTAGCTCAGAGTGTCGGGAATCTTGCGCAGCGCTTTGGTGGAATAGGCGTTGTACTCGCAATTGGCGCCGGGATTGGTGAAGCCGTAATGGCGATGGCCGGTCGAGGCGTCGCCGTAATTGAGGCAGAGCGTGTAGTTGCCCTTCATGCAGTTGGCGCAGGAACCGCAGCCCCGGTGCGCCTCGCCGGCGACGCGGTCGCCGGCCTTGAATCCCTTGACCCCCGGGCCGAGCTTGACGACCTCGCCCGACCATTCATGGCCGAGGGTGAACGGGAACGACGGCGGCCAGCCCTTTTTCTGGTGGTTGCCTTTAATGATCTCGGGATCGGAGCCGCAAATGGCGATGGCATGAATACGGCAGAGAACTTCACCCTCACAAGGCTCGGGAACCGGGACCTCCCGGATTTCGTTCTTATTGTAGGCAACGAGCTGACAGGCCTTCATCATCTTTGGAATCATCGGTGCCGCCTTATGTTATTCTCGCGGGCATATCCGCGCATCTCGTCGAGCGCATAAAAGTTATCATTGCAGGTCAAGGGCGGTCAACAAAAATTCAGAAAGAAATTCAGAATGCACATACGTGCATCAACGTCTGGCGGAGGTTTCCGGCTCAGTTCCTCCTGACGATCTTCCGCTTCAGTTGCAGCTCGAACAGGACGGTGACGATGATCAGCGCGCCAATGATGGCGTTTCGCCACACACCTGGCACGCCGTAGAGGTCCATCGCATTCTGGACGACCGTCATGATCAGCGCGCCGACCACGGTCCCGACGACACTCCCCTGTCCGCCGATGCCACCCCCGCCCATGAAGACGACGGCGATCGCCGTAAGCAGGTATTGCGCACCGATGTCCGCCTGCACCGCATTGGTGCGCGCCACGAAGACGAGTCCGGCCAGGGCCGCCAGGAAGCCGCTCACCACGAAGGCGATGAGGATCGTCCTGGAAACATCGATTCCCGACATGTAGGCGGCATCACGATTGGCGCCCACAGCGTAGATCTTCCGGCCCAGCGTCGTCTTTCGCAACAGCACGAAGCCCGCCACCACTACCACCGCCATGACCACGACAGGCATGGGCAGGAAGCCGAACAGACTGGCATTGCCGATGAACCGGAAATCCGCGCCGAAATCGTAAACCACATAGCCTTTGAGGATAACGTAGGCGAAGCCGAACACCGCCCACTGAATTCCGTAGGTGGCGATGAAGGGCGGCAGCCCGCCACGGGCAATCAGAAGGCCGTTGACCAGTCCGATCGCCGCGCCGAAGAGAAGGGAGGCGCCGAAGGCAAAGCCGAAGAAGATTCCGGCCTTGGCCATCAGGGCGGCGACGACCGCGGTGATAGTCATGATCGACCCGACCGAGAGATCGGGACCGTCCGGACCACAGGTGATGATCGTGAAGGTCTCGCCGACCCCCAGGATGATGAGGACGCATGCGTTCGTCAGCGTGAGGCTGATGTTGCGCTCGGTGAAGAAGACCGAGGAGAAGCTGCCGATGCCGATGCAGAGGACGATGAGAGCGACGAACCGGCCCACGCTCGCCCATGTCGCAAGCTCGACCTGAGCCAGCCTCTGTTTCAACGCCACGCCTGCGACGGCCGGAGAATTCATCGCCCTGCTTCCTCTCTCATTGTCGTCGAGACCTGGAAAGCGATGGCGAAAATGATGATCGTCCCCATCAGGGCGGGCTGCCAGATGGGAGGCGTTCCCACGACATTCATGCCGTTTCTGAGCAGCATGATCAGGAGAACACCGAGGAACGAGCCGCTCACGTCGCCCCGCCCCGTGGTTAGGCTGGTCCCGCCGAGGACGGTGGCCGCGATGGCGTCGAACTCCCAGCCGACGCCGACGATCGGGTCGGCGACTTCGAGGCGCGCCGCCAGGATGATACCCCCCATGGCCGTCACGGTGCCGGCGAAAACATAGACGAACCATTTCCAGAAGGTGGTGTTGATCCCCGACAGGTGTGCCCCCGATTCATTGCCGCCGATCGCGATGACGTAGCGGCCGAATTTGGTGTGGTGGAGGGTGGCCCAGACCGAGAGAAAAATGATGCCGCACAGGATGGCCGCCAGCGGGACATAGCGCCCGATCCGCGAGCCGATCAGAATGAAGTTGGCATTGTCGGTGAAGATCGCCTTGGAGTGGGTCAAGGCCAGGGTGAAGCCGAAGATGACGCCCTGCATGCCCAGGGTGGCAATGAACGGGGACATCTTGCAGAAAGCGATGAGCGTTCCCGTGATGGCCCCGAGAAAGGTTCCGGAAAGAACACCCGCGAGAATCGCCACGGGAACCGGCAACCCCGCCCCCAGGGCGAGCACGCTAACGACGCCGGCCATGGTCATGACGGCCCCGAGCGACAGATCGAGCCCCTCGCTGAGAATGACGATCGTCATGGCCGCGGTGATGACGAGGAGTACCGCCCCCTGCTGCATGATGTTGATCGCATTGAGGATCGTCATGTAGCGGCTTGAGATCAACGAAAAAGCCACTATCAGGGCAACGTTCACCCAAAAGATTTTCGGTATGTCAAGAAGGGTCTTCAGCGGGCTCATGCCGTCATTTCCCTGGGTCTGCACGCGCGGGATTCTGGTCGGTGCCACTGTTGGCGGGCCGCTCTGGGGCGGCATCCATGGCGTAGGAAATTATTTTTTCCTGGGTCGCTTCGCCGCGCGAAACTTCCGCCACGATCGTTCCCTCGCGCATGACAAATATCCTGTCGCTCATGCCGATCACCTCGGGGAGCTCGGAGGAAATCATGAGCACGGCGCAATTGTTTTTCTTCAGATGGTTCATGAAGCCATAGATTTCGCACTTGGCGCCGACATCGATGCCGCGCGTCGGCTCGTCGAAAATGAAAATCTCCGACCCGGTGGCCAGCCACTTGGCGATGACCACTTTCTGCTGATTCCCCCCCGACAGGTCCCGGGTGATCCTGGCCCCTGACGGGGTGGCGATTCTGAGGATTTTTATGTACTCGTCGCTCAGGGACTTCTGTTTTCGTTGGTCGACCCAGCCGCGGGGGAAGACCTTGTCCAGACTGGCCGACAGCACGTTCTCGGCGACCGACAGAATGAGCGCGAGGCCCTGGCGCTTGCGGTCCTCGGGAAGCAGGGCAATGCGGTTCCTGACACTGTCTTTCGGCGTCTTGCCCTTCGACTCCTTGCCGAAGATGATGATCCTGCCTTCGTCGTGGCGGTCGGCGTTGAAGATCGCCCGCGCCAACTCGGTGCGGCCGGATCCGACGAGCCCCGCCAGCCCGACGATTTCGCCGCGGCGAAGATTCATCGAGACGTCGCGCAGCCCGGTCGCTTTCGAGCTCAGTCCTTCGACGCGCAGCACCTCTTCCCCGAGGCTGACCTCGTCGTGTTCATAAAGCAGGTCGATTTCGCGGCCCACCATCATCGTGACGAGACTGTCCACAGTCACTTCGGAAAGATTGTGCGTTCCGACGTACCTGCCGTCACGCAGGACCGTCACGCGGTCGCCGATCTCTTTCATCTCCCTCAGGCGGTGGGAGATGTAGATGATTCCGATGCCCTTGGATTTGAGCTCGCGGATGGTCATAAACAGTTGTTCGATCTCGCGATCGGTCAGCGACGCGGTGGGCTCGTCCATGATGAGGATGCGCGAATTGTGCGTGAGCGCCTTGGCGACCTCGACGATCTGCTGCTGAGCCGTGCTGAGTTCCACGGCCAGGGCGTGCGTGGGCACCTCCATGTTGAGCGAGGCGAGGATCTCCCTTGCCTTGCGGTGAGCCGTCTTGTGGTCGAGACGGATGAGCTGGCGGGTCGGCAGCTGGTCGATGAAGATGTTCTCGGCCACGTTCAGGAAGGGAATCAGGTTGAATTCCTGGTAGATGATTCCCACGCCCAGTTCCTGGGCCTTGCGCGGGGTCAGGTTGGCCGCGGGCTGGCCGTCGATCAGGATCTCGCCAGCGTCGGGCAGGTAGGCGCCGGCAATGATCTTCATCAGCGTCGATTTTCCGGCGCCGTTTTCCCCCAGCAGGACGTGGACCTCACCGGGCTTGAGGTCGAAGCTGACGTTGTCCAGCGCCTGAACCCCGGGGAATGCCTTGGAGACGTTCCTGACCTGAAGCACATACTCGCTGCTGGCCAGGGGCGATGACTCCGCGGCGGCGGAAGACGAAATACGGGGCACAGTTAGTCCTTCGGTGCTCGAAAGATCGAAACCCGGTGAGGTCGGCTCAGGAATGATCAGCGGTGCTTGAGCAGCGCGTCCGGCCGCTCGTCCATCGCGTCGAGGTTGGCCTGGGTGACGATGGTGATTGGCGTCTTGATAAGCTTCGGAACCGCCTCGCCGTTCAGCGCGCGCACGGCGGCGACGACCGAGAGATAGGCCTGGTCATAGACGTCCTGGGAGACGGTGAAGGTCTCGCTGCCGTTCTTGA
>PLTJ01000425.1 GCA_003164455.1 Acetobacteraceae bacterium | reverse complement strand
AGCCCGAGCCCGCCGCCGACCAGCACCGCCAGGGCGGTGCGGGGCAGGCGGATCTGCCACAGGATGAGCGGGTCCGGCACGCCCACGCCGGCCGCCCCGGTCAGCAGCGAGGCGACGAACAGCAGCGCGACGGCGAGCGCGAGGGCGCGGGTCATCGCGCCAGCACCGTCACCGCCCGCGCGGTCCACGGCCCGCCGCACACCAGCAGTGCCGGCGCCACCTCGCGGCGCGGGATGCCAGCCAGGGCCGGGTGGGCCAGCAGATCGGTGGCCATCGAGGGATAATCGGGCGCGGTCGCGGTCACCAGCAGGTCGGGCGGATGCGCCGCCAGCGCTTCCAGCCCGGGCCGGCCGTCGCGGCCGACGTCGGCAAGACCGGCGGCGCGCAGCACCGCGCCGGCCAGCGATCCCGGCCCCGCCGCATAGCCGCGCGCCTCCAGGAACACCGCCCGCTGCGGGCTGCGGTGCGGCACCGCATCCAACCGCGCCTGCATGGCGGCCAGCTGCGCCTCGCCGCGCGCGGGCTCGCCCAGCAGCGCCGCCACCCGCCGCGTCTCGGTGGCGATGGCGGCGAAATCCTGCGGCTGGCCTAGCCGCTCCACCCGCTGCCCGCGCCGTTCCAGCAGCGCCAGCATGGTCTGCGCCCCGTACGGTCCGGCCAGCACCAGGTCGGGGTGCAGCGCCAGCACCGCCTCGGCGTCCGCCCGCACCGCCGCCACATGCCGCGCCGCCGCGGCCACGACCGACAGCGCGGGGTCGGCGGCGAGCACGCTCACCGCCACGGCCTGTTCCGGCGCCAGCAGCAACAGGAAGTCGTCGGCGCACAGGTTCAGCGACACCACGCGGGCCGCCTCGCCAGGGTGCGGGGCCAGCACGGCCAGCAGCATCGCGACGGCAACCGCCCGGATCAAAGCACCAGCACGCCCTGATGCTTGGCCTTGCCCTCCGGCTCGACATGGATGGTGATCAGCATGCCCTCCATCTCGGCTTTCAGGCCCGCCTCCACCCGGTCGCAGATGTCATGCGCTTCGGCCACCGTCATGCTGCCCGGCACCACCAGGTCGAACTCCAGGAAGATGGTCGGGCCGGCATGGCGCATGCGCAGGTCGTGCGCCTCGATGGCGCCGGCCGCGTTCTCGGCCACCAGGTCGCGGACCCGTTTGACGATGTCCGCGCTTGGCACCGCGTCCATCAGCCCGCTCACCGATTCGCGGATCAGGTAGGTGCCGGCGCCCAGGATGTAGAACGCGGTCAGCGCCGCCAGCAGCGGGTCCAGCCAGGGCACGCCGGTGATCACCACCAGACCCACCCCGGTCAGCACGCCGCTCGAGGTCACCACGTCGCTCATCAGGTGGCGCCCGTCGCCGGTCAGCGCGGGCGAGCGCACCCGCCGGCCGGTGCGCAACAGCACCAGCGCCCAGCCCAGGTTCAGCAGCGTCGCCAGGCCGTTCAGCAGCATGCCATAGAGCGGCGTCTCGATCGGCGTGGGATGGAGATAGGCGAGGCGGGCGTGGCGCAGGATTTCCAGCGCCGCCAGCACGATCAGCACGCCCTCGATCACCGCCGAGAGGAACTCGACCTTGTGATGGCCGTAAGGGTGGTTGGCGTCGGCCGGCACGGCGGACAGCCGCAGCGCGAACAACGCCAGCAGCGCGGCGGCCACGTTCACCACCGATTCGGCCGCGTCGGAGAACAGCGCCGCGCTGCCGGTGACCTGCCAGGCCGCCATCTTCAGGCTCAGCACGGCCAGACCCACCGCAATGCTGCCGGCCGCGATCCGTTCCGCCTGTCTCACGCGTTCGATTCCTCCCAGCCCGTAGCGATCTAGCAGAACCCCGGGCCCGCGCCCATGGCGGCGTCTATTGATGGGCGACGAAGATGCGGCGCGCGCCGTAGGACAGCCAGACCCGGTGCATGGCCAGGTAATCCATGCCCAGCAGCACGTCGAAGCCGGCCTCGTGCAGGTCCGTCACCACCATGGCCGGGGCGGCGATCCGCTCGGTGCCGATGCGCGCGTCGGCGAACCGCCAGAGCCGCCCGTTGGCGGCGTCCGGCGACAGCCCGGCCAGGTGTATCGCCGGTGCGGTTTCCAGCATGGCGTCGGTCACCCCGAGCCGGGTGACGAAGGATCGTGCCACCACGCTGTAGCCGGCGCCGGTGTCGAGCATGGCCAGCGCCGGCTTGCCGTTGAGTTCCATCGCCAGCAGCAACTGCCGCGGCCGGGCGGTGGCGGGCAGCCCGGGCGGCATGAGCGCCTCGGTATGCAGTTCGGTGGCCGGCGTGTTCCAGGGCAGCGGGGTGCCCGGGCACAGCAGGCCGCGGTAGAGGGTGATGCGACCGGCCGGGAAATCGATGTCGAGATCGACGTCGCCGAGGATGTCCATGCCGATATTGCCGTCGGCCAGGGGCACCTTCGGCATGATGGTCACCATCGCCGGCGTGACCGGGATATCGCCGAGCAGCAGCCGTCCGACACGGCCGGTGGCGTAGGTGGCGGTGCCGCCGATGCCGGTGGCGCGCACGGTCATGCGCGGGTCGAGCGCCACGCCGGCGCGGTGTGCCGCGGCGAGCGACAGCACGGTTTGTCCGGCCCCGGTATCGACCACCAGGGTTGCCCGCGTGCCGTCGATCGTCGAGGCGACCGAGGCAAACGGGCCGGCGTGCGAGATCGGCAGCACGCTGTGCCCGACGAAGCCGCAGGCCAGCGGCTTGGCGGCGCCGGCGTCGGCACAGGCGGCGAGCAGCAACAGGGCGAGGACGGGAAGGAAGCGCATCGGGCGAGCATACAGGGAAGAACGCGCGGGCGCGACGGGATGCGCCCGCCCGCCTACACGGAAAAGTACTTCGCCCGCGGATTGAGCACGACAATCGCGCTGGTGGACTGCTCCGGATGCAACTGCCACTCGTCGGACAGCGAAACCCCGATCCGCTCCGCACCCAGCAACGACAGCAGCGGCGCCTGGGCCTCCAGATCCGGACAGGCCGGGTAGCCGAACGAATAGCGGCTGCCACGATAGCCCTGCGCTAACATCTTGTCCATGTCGCGGTCGTCCTCGGCGGCGAAACCAAGCTCGGCGCGGATCCGCTTGTGGGTGTACTCCGCCATCGCCTCGGCCATCTCCACCGACAGGCCGTGCAAATACAGATAGTCCTGGTAACGGTTTTCCTCGAACCACACGCGGGCGGTATCGGATGCCTGCTGCCCGACCGTGACGATCTGCAAGCCGATCACATCACGCTCGGCATCGTCGACGTCGCGGAAGAAATCGGCGATGCAGTCGCCGTCCTCGCGCGGCTGGCGCGGCAGGGAAAACCGCGCGACCTCGGTGCTGCCGTCCCGGTCGAACAGGAAAAGATCGTTGCCCTGGGCCGCGGCTTTCCAATAGCCGTAAACGGCCTGCGGCTTCAGGATGTCCTGCTCCTCGCACAGACCGAGCATGCGCCGCAGCACCGGACGCAGTTCCTGCCTCGCCCAGCCCAGGAAATCGTCCAGCGAACGGCCCTGTTTGCGAAAACCCCACTGCAATTGATAAAGGCTGCGCTCGTTGAGGAACGGCACGATCGCCTTCGCCGGCGCCGCGATGACGCGCGGCCCCCAGAACGGCGGTTCCGATACCGTAACATCACCCGTGAGCCGGCGGCGGCGCTGTTGGGCGGCCCGTACGTCCACCGGCCGGAAGGCTTTGGCGTCCGCCTGGCCCAGGGTGCGGCGGGTGTTGCGCGCCCGCCCGGCCCGCCTGGTCTGCACCGCCGCCAGGTAGTCGTCGAAGCCGTTGCCGGTCACCTTGTCCATCAGGCTCAGCCCGTCGAAGGCGTCCTTGGCATAGGCCACCCGCCCACCGTCATAGGCGTGCACGCAATCGTTCTCGACATAGCTGCGCGTCAGCGCCGCGCCGCCCAGCAGCACCGGCAGATCGACCCCCTGACGGACCATCTCCTCGAGATTCTCGCGCATCACCACGGTGGATTTCACCAGCAGCCCCGACATGCCGATGGCATGCGCCCGGTGCTCGCGCGCCGCCGCCAGCATGTCGGCCAGCTTCACCTTGATGCCGAGATTGACCACCCGGTAGCCGTTGTTGGTGAGGATGA
>PLTJ01000376.1 GCA_003164455.1 Acetobacteraceae bacterium | reverse complement strand
TATCGGCCATCTGGGAAATCCGGGTTCAGTTCGCTGTATGTTCCTCGCCGTTGTCCCGCCTTAGTTCCGCTGGTATCCTGCCAGAAAGGTTCACCTTCGAATGACGAGGAATAGATTTTTTGCCGAACGGACCGATCAGTCAGAGGTCAAGGCACGCATTGTCGAGAAGTATTTCTACGCTTGGGCCAACGTCGTTATGGCCACGGCAAGCACACTGGACGGGAAGATCGCGTACATTGATCTTTATGCCAGGCCAGGCCGTTACGAGGATGGTGCAGCATCCACACCACTGCTTGTTCTCGAACGGGCGATAGCACATCCAAAAATGTCAAAGATGCTGGTCACTTACTTCAATGACGCGGATACTAATCTAACGGACACGCTTCGAACGGAAATTGATAAACTCCCCGGCATCGAGAAGTTGAAATACAAACCAAGTGTGAGTTGCGGCGAAGTTGATGCTGATGCCAATGCGTTCTTCAATAAAACTAAGCTTATTCCATCATTTACCTTTGTCGACCCTTTCGGTTATAAGGGTCTTTCGCTTGGGATCGTTAATGGTGTTACGAAGGACTGGGGCTGTGATTGTGTATTTTTCTTCAATTACGCCAGAATTAACGCTGGCCTGACGAACGATGCCGTAAAGCCTCACATCGACGCCTTGTTCGGTGCCGAACGCGCAACCAAGCTGCGGGAACTTGTCGTCGGTCAGTCACACAGTCGGCGAGAAGCACTCATCCTAGAGGCCCTCGCGCAGGCCATTAAAGCAATGGGGGGGCCCAGCCGCTTCGTACTGCCGTTCCGGTTCAAGAATTCGGCCGGAACCAGGACGTCGCACAGCCTCGTTTTTGTCTCGAAGCATTTTAAGGGCTACGAGATCATGAAGGATATCATGGCTGCCGAAAGCTCAACCGTCGAGCAAGGGGTGCCGTCGCTATCCTACTCGCCGGCCGAAGCGGACATGCCGTTGCTGTTTTCGCTTAACACGCCCCTGGATAAGCTTGAGGAGATGTTATTGGCTGACTTTGCCGGCCGGACCCTAACGAAGCGTGACATCTACATGAAACACGGCATCGATCGACCCTATGTTGACAAGAATTACCGGACCGCACTGCTGAATCTTGAGGCGGCGGGAAAGATCACCGCTGATCCGCCGAGCAAGACGTTCGCTAAGCCGCACCAGAAGGCGCGTCGTACTGGCACTTTCGCGGACCAGGTGACAGCCACCTTTCCGCCAGGGAAGTGAGCCGATGGCGAACAACTCCTCGATCGAATGGACTGAAGCAACGTGGAATCCGGTCGCGGGCTGCACGGTTATCTCGCCAGGCTGTACGAATTGCTATGCGATGAGGTTGGCGCGGCGCCTGGAGTTGATGGGTCAGCCCAAGTATGCCGGCACGACGCGCATGTCTGGTGGCCGCGCGAAGTGGAATGGGACGGTCAAACTAGACGTCGATGCACTAGACATTCCAAAGCGGTGGAGAGTCGGCCGCACCATCTTCGTGAATTCTATGTCGGACCTTTTCCACGATGCCGTCCCGCTGGAGTTCATCCAGGCGGTTTTCGCCACCATGACAGAGGCTAAGCAGCACACGTTTCAAATTTTGACAAAGAGACCTGAGCGCGTCGCGGCGGTGTCGTCGAAGCTGCGCTGGCCCGAGAATGTGTGGATGGGCGTCAGCGTGGAAAGCCAAGACTACGTGAGCCGGATCGACGAACTGCGCCGAACCGGGGCGAAAGTGAAGTTTCTCAGCCTTGAGCCACTGCTAGGGCCGTTAGGAAAGCTGAATCTGACCGGCATCGATTGGGCGATCGCAGGCGGCGAAAGCGGGCCGGCGGCGCGGCCTATGGACCCAAACTGGGTGCGCTCAATCCGCGATCAGTGCCTCGCACATGGCGTCGCGTTCCACTTCAAGCAGTGGGGCGGACCCAACAAAAAGAAAGCCGGCCGGGTTCTCGATGGCCGAACCTGGGATGAGCAACCGACGAAGCGCCGGTGGTGGACCGAGCAGAAACCGGAAGTGCTCGCCGTTTAACAACCTGTGCCACGGCCGAATGTCCGCTTTGCCCATTACTTAAGAGGGCAATGATCGACCGCCATGGGCGTATTCTGTTGAAAAAGTCGGCGCGGATCATTTTGACGCAACGTTAATTCACAAACACTGCCTCGTGCGATCAATGATGACGTTTCAATGGTTGCGTGCCTAATATTCTTCCGTCTTCGGCGGTTTGCTGGAGTTTTTCAACACAATCGGCGCAAAGTAGCCGGTCAAGCCGTCCCGGAGCGTAGACCGCATTTCCGCGGGACCGGACAAGAGGACGGCGTGATGATGCGTTGCGCGGATACCGCGCGGCGTCGCTGCGGGCCGGTTCAGCGCCCGACCGCGCGCAACACGCCGAGCGAGCGTTCGACGACGATGATCAGCAGCGCCGTGAACGCGATCAGCACCACGGAGAGAGCAGATATCTGAGGGTCGGCGCGGTACTGGATGGCGTGCCAGACCTCGATCGGCAGCGTGGTCAGCCGTGGACCGACGAGGAATAGCGTAATCACCACCTCGTCGAACGAGGCGAGGAAGGACAGCGCGGCGGCGGCCGTCATGCCGGGCAGCATCATCGGCAGGGTGACACGGTGGAAGACGCGCCACGGCGTCGCACCGAGCACGGAGGCCGCCTCCTCCAGCGTGGTGTCGATGCCGCGCAGCGCGGTCAGGACCACGCGCACCACGTAGGGCAGGGTGACCAGGCAGTGGCCGATCACCAGGCCGGGCCAGGTGGCCAGAAGGCCCAGCCGCGCGAGCACCAGCAGCAGGCCCAGGCCGAGGATGATGCCGGGCAGCAGCAAGGGCGCGGTGAACAGCGCCAGCAACGCCTCGCGACCGCGGAAACGCGACCGCGCGATCGCGTAGGCGGCGGCCGTGCCGGCGCCCAGGCTGACCACCGTCACCACGCAGGCCAACGTGACGCTGACGCCAAAACCCCTGCGGAAGGCCGCATTTTCCCACAACGCGCGGTAGCCGCCCAGGCCCCACGCGTGGGGCGGAAAAGCCAGGAAGGAGTCGTTGCTGAAGCTGGTCAGCAGCACCACGAACAGCGGCGCCAGCAGGAAGCAGAACAGCGCCACGACCAGGGCGCGGAAACCGGTGCTCATGGCAACGGGCCTAAGGATTGGCTCGTCATGGCCGGGCTTGTCCCGGGTCGAAGAGGCCGGGGCGGGCATGACGGTAGTTGGTGGACGGCCGGGTCGATCCTCGGGTCGAAGAGCTCGGGGCGGGCATGACGGTAGAGAGGCAGAATCTGGGCTGGGTTGATGTGTACGAGTCGCTGCAATGAGTCTGTGACGGCGGTGTCCTCAGCGCCGCAAGGCGTGGATGGCCGGGTCAAGCCCGGCCATGACGGTAATTGGTGGATGGCCGGGTCGACCCCCGGGTCGAAGAGCTCGGGGCGGCCATGACGGTAGTTGGTGGATGGCCGGGGCGACCCCCGGGTCGAAGAGCCCGGGGGCCGGGGACGGGCATGACGGGAAGGGTCAAGCCTTTCGCCGGTTGGTATCATGCCCACCTCCGCGCCAGGCGTTCGTAGGCCAGCAGCACCGTGCCGAAGAGGGCGATGAGGATGAGCGAAATCGCCGCCGCCAGGGGCCAGTCCAAGGTCTCCAATGCCTCTTCGTAGATCGTGCTGGCCAGCATCGGCACGCGGCCGCCGCCCAGCAGGCTCGGGGTGATGAACGAACTGATCGACAGCACGAAGGTCACCAGCCCGGCCACCGCGATGCCGGGGGCGGTCAACGGCAGGGTGATGCGGCAAAAGCAGCGCCAGGGCGAGGCGCCGAGCGTGCGCGCCGCTTCCTCCTGGGTGAGGTCGAGGCGGGCAAACCCGGCCAGCAATGCCAGGGTGGTGGTCGGCATCATGATTTCCGTGAGTCCGATCAGCACGCCGGTGACGTTGTTCATCAGGTGCACCGGCGTCGTGACCAGCCCGGCGAGGCGCAGCGCGCCGTTGATCCAGCCCTGATCGCCCAGGATGATCATCCAGCCGAAGGTGCGCACCACCGAACTCACCAGCAGCGGCGCGATGGTCAGCACCGCCAACACGCCACGCCAGCGCGAGCGCGAGCGGAACAGGAACAAGGCGATCGGGTAGGCGGCCAACACGGCGAGCACCGCCACGCTGCTGGCGACCCACACGGAGCGCCACAGCACCCCGAGGTAGTACGAGTCGGTGAAGAAACGCAGGTAGTTGTCGGCGGTCACGGCGTCCACCAACACGCCACCGCTGGCACGGCCGAGCGACAGGCGCGCCAGCCAGCCCATCGGTAGCAGGAAGGCGACCAGGGTGACCGCGCAGGCCGGCAGCAGCAGCAAACCCGGCAGCACGCGTCCCCTCATGGCGGGAACAGCATCATGTCCGCGGCTTCCCAGCACGCGGTCACCAGATCGCCGGCGGCCAGGCCGCGCCGGGATTGCTCGACGGTGAGGGTCCCGGCCGGCGTCTCGACGTCGATCTGCACGATGTCGCCGGCGAAGACCACGCGGCGCACCGTGCCGGTCAGGCGGTTCTCGCCCTCCGCGTGGCCGGGCGACAGGGTGATGCGCTGCGGACGGATCATCGCCTGCACGCGCGCGCCGGCGGGCAGCGCGCGCAGGCTGCGGCCGCGCAACCCGGGGGCCGCCACCGTACACCCGGTGGCGTCGCTGGCGAGCACGGTGCCATTCACCCGGTTCACCCGGCCGATGAAGGTGGCCACGAACGGGCTGGCGGGCTGGTCGTAGATCTCGACCGGCGTGCCGACCTGCTCGATATGGCCGGCGCTCAGCACCACCACGCGGTCCGACATGGTCAGCGCCTCGGCCTGGTCGTGGGTGACGAACAGCGTCGTGATGTGCAGCCGCTCCTGGATGGCGCGGATCTCGTCGCGCAGATCCTCGCGCAGTTTGGCGTCGAGGTTCGACAGCGGCTCGTCCAGCAGTAGCACGGCGGGGCGGACCACCAGCGCGCGGGCCAGGGCGACGCGCTGCTGCTGGCCGCCGGAAAGCTGGCGCGGATGGCGGGCGCCGTAGTCGCCCAGCCGCACCAGATCCAGCACCTCGCGCACCCTTGCTGCCGCCTCGGCGCGCGCAACACCGCGCATCTCCAGCCCGAAGCCGACATTGGTCGCCACGGTCATGTGCGGGAAGAGAGCATAATTCTGGAACACCAGCCCCATGTTGCGCCGGTGCGTCGGAAGCTGGGTGATGTCCGCGCCGTCGACCAGGATGCGTCCGGTGCTCGGCACCACCAGCCCCGCCACCATGCGCAGAATGGTGGTCTTGCCGCAGCCCGAGGGGCCGAGCAGGGTGACGAACTCGCCGGGGCGGATGACCAGGTCGACGCCGGACACCACCGGCGCCTCACCATAGCTTTTGCCCAGCCCTTCGAGGGCCAGTGAGCCAGCGCCGGTCACTGTGCGGGGATCACCTCACGGCGCCAGGCCGTCGACCAGCCGTCCAGCGCCTTTGACACGAAATCCCAGTCCACCGGGATCATCTTCGCCAGCGTCTCCGGCGCCGAGGAGGTGCGCGCCAACAGGTCGGGCGGCAGTTGCGCGTGGCGGTTGGTCGGGCCGTAGTACATCAGTTTCGCCAACCCCTCCTGCGGCTCGGGCGACAAGGCGTAATTGATGAAAGCCTTGGCCGCCTCGGGATTGTGGGCGCCGGCGACCAGGTTGATCGTGTCCATGTCGAGCACGCCGCCCTCGGCGAACACCGCCGACTTCANNCCGTTGATGATCATGGTGTAGTTGTCGGGCGTGGCCTGCCAGGTCTGCACATTGGCGCCGATGCGCTTGAGCGCCGCGATCACCGGGTCGATCGGACCCTTGTAGTCCAGCCCAAGGTATTTTGCCGTCAGGATCTGCACCGCGGTGCCGACCACGTTGGGCACCGGCGAGAAGGCAATCTTGCCCTTGTTGGCCGGGTCCATGAGGTCGGCGATGCTCTTCGGCGGGGTCGGCGCGGCGTCGCCCCAGAGCACCACCTGATGATCGAAATCGAAACCCGGGCCCCATTCGCCACCGGGTGCCGTGCCCATGCGGGCCTGGTCGTAGATGTCGGCGAGGTTCGGCATGCTGGCGCGGTCGAGCGGGACGAACAGCCCTTCCGCGTTGGCGACGCGCGACAGCGAGAAATCCATGATGGACACGTCCACCTGCGGACTCGCCTTCTGCGCGCGCAACTGGCCGAGCATCTGCGCCGAGTTGCCGGCGGCGGAGTACACCACCTTCACGCCGGGGTACTTGGCCTGGAACGGCTCCACCACCGACTTCATGTAGTTGTCCTGGAACGCGCCAGGATAGGCCATCACCACGATCTCGCCGGCCGGCGCGGCGCGCGCCGGGGTGAACGGGGTTGCCAGCAGCGCCAACAGGGCGGCCGCGGCGTTGGCGAGGATCAGGCGGAACCACATGGCAGACCTCCCGGTTTCAATACATCAAGGTACGATCGAGCACGTTGCGCATCGCGCCGCGCTGCCCGTCGAGCCAGCAACGCAGGTTGTGGACGAAGATGTCGGTGATGGCGGCGTTCTCGGCCAGCACCGTGCTGGCCGAGTGTGGGCTGATCAGCACGTTTGGCATATCCCACAACGGACTGTCGTCCGGCAATGGCTCGGTGCGCGCCACGTCCAGCGCGGCGAAGCCGACGCGGCCCAAACGCAGGGCGGCGATCAGGGCGTCCTCGTCCACCACTTGTCCGCGGGCGATATTGATGACGGCGGCGCCGGGACGCAGGGCGGCGAAGGCGGCGGCATCGAGCAGGCCCTCCGTCAGCGGCGTGTGCGGCACCGCTACCACCACCGCGTCGGCGCGCGCCAGCGCCGCGGGCAGGGCCGCGACAGGGACGATCTCGTCGAACAGGTCGTTGTGTTGCCGCAACTTCGCCGCGTCGCGCGCCACCACCAGCGTATGCACGCCGAAGGCACGAGCGAGGCGGGCACAGCCGCGCGCCAGGTCGCCGGCGCCCAGCACCACCAGCGTCCGGCCGGCCACGCCTTCGTTGCAATAGCGGACCCAGCGATGGGCGCGCTGCTCGGCTTGCAGGTAGGGCAGGCCACGCCAGTGCAGCAGCAGCGCCATGAACACGAACTCGGCCAGCGGGCCGGCATGCACACCGCGCGCGGTGGTGACCAGAACGTCCTCGGGCACGCCGAGCCGCGCGACGGACTGGCCGACGCCGGTGCTGGTGGTCTGGATCCAACGCAGCGCCGTGCAGAACGGAACGTCCTCGGCCGCCGGCAGGTCCCACAGGATTTCGGCACGCCCCAGCATCGCACGCCAGCGCGTCTGCTGCTCGGGCGTGCGCGTCATCGGCACGCCCTTGTGGTCGGCCACGTAGCGCGTGGGCGGCAACAGGTCGGGGGCGTACAGCACCTCCAGCCCGGGGCCGGCGGCGCGAATGCGCGCGACATGCTCGGCTTCGAGCGGCGAGGCGATGGCAACGATCGGCAAGCGGCGGCCCTCCGGAGGAGGGGCCATCCTAGCGGCTTACCGCGTCTCGGCAACCGAGTACGATCAGGCCACGGTGAGCCGGGTGCCGGACAACCGGTGGGCTGACGACAGCCGGAATTAACGCCCCTGAAAACTCGGCGGCCGCTTTTCCAGGAAGGCGGTGACCGCCTCGGTGTGGTCCGCGGTGTGATGGCAGATGCCCTGTGCCATGGCGCAGACCTCCAGATAGTCGGCGAACGCCATGCACTGGGCAGAGCGCAGCAGCCGCTTGGTCAGCCGCACGGCCTGCGGTGGCTTGGCGGCGAAGCTGGCGGCCAGCTCGCGCGCCCGCGCCAACAGGTCGTCGGGCTCCGTCAGTTCCAGGAAGAGGCCCAGTTGCAGGGCCTCCTCCGCCTCCACCGTGCGGCCGGAGAAGCTGAGTTCGGCGGCGCGCTGCCAGCCCACCAGGCGCTGCAGCAGCCAGCCGCCGCCGTCGCCGGGGATCAGGCCGAGGGTGAGGAAGCTTTCCGCCAGCCGGGCCTGGGTGGAGCCGATGCGCAGGTCGCACATGCAGGCCAGGTCGAAACCGGCGCCGATCGCAGGGCCGTTGACCGCGGCGATGGAGGGCACTTCGAGAGCGTACAGGGCCTGCGCCATACGCTGGATGCCCTGGCGGTACTGGCCCTGCACCGCATAGACGTCACCACCGAAACTGCCCTCATGCTCCAGCATGTGCTTGACATTGCCGCCGGCCGAGAAGGCGGTGCCGTTGCCGGTGAGGACGAGCACGGACAGGC